>JASHYD010000569.1 GCA_030043175.1 Xanthobacteraceae bacterium
CGGCTTGCGCCGTCTGCTCAAACGTCGGCATTGCGTAGCCGCAGCAGCACATCTTCGGCTCTTGTCTGTTCACGTTCTCCAATTCTGGCGCGAGCGCGGGCGGCCGGCATTGAGACAGATCAAGAGGATGCGCGTTCGGGGGGAGCGGCGAGAATGCGAAGCGGGCCCGGGAATTACCGCTGGCCGTGACCGGCGCCTGGAAACTCGGCTGACGGTGTGTGAAAGATTGACCCATCGCAATGAACAAGCATCATCGATTGAACATGCTTCGCTGCTACATCAAAGACTGACCGCGGCCCCATCGCCCAAAGACAGGAGAGCCCAATCAACAGGACTTTTCGACTGATGGTGACCGCCGCCGCGCTGGCTCTGTCAACGGCCGCGGACGCGCATACGCTGGGTCTGCGGTGCAAGAAAATTACCGTCAATAAATCGTGTACCGGACGATTGCGTCGGACCGCGAGATCGCTCGAGATGCGGATATTCTGTTGACGGAGGATAAGGATGACACGGTTCACGATTGTGCAGGCTGCCGACAGTCACCAGCGGCCGGCCCGCGCGAATGGAACCGGCACCGCCGTTCCGTCGCGGGATGGAGAGCACCGGCGGCACCGCTCCGCGACGATTGGATGTCGCATTGTCGCTTTTGAAACTTGAAAGAGCGTCAACAATTCATCATTCGAGGGCCGAAGCAACCAACGCTTGAACGCAAGGAGTGCAATGTCCATCTATCGTCTCGACAGGCTGTTGTCGCCGCGTTCGCTCGCGATTATTGGTGCGAGCCCACATGAAAGCTCGGTAGGGCGGCACATCATCGCCAACATTGTTTCGGCCGGATTTCCCGGCCCTGTTCACGTCGTCAACCCGCATTATGCTGAGATCGAAGGGCTTGCAACCGTCAAATCCTTGGCGGCGATCGCTGAGGCGCCCGAGCTTGCGATCATCGCCGTGCCGCCCGCCGCGGTGCCGGAGGCTGTCGCGGAGGCTGGGCGCCGAGGGACAGCCGCCGCGGTCATCATCACGGCAGGGCTGGGTCACGGCCCCGGTTCTCTCGCGGAGGCGACCGGAGGCGCGGCGCGAACCATGGGCTTGCGCCTAGTTGGGCCGAATTGCCTCGGCGTACTGGTGCCGTCCGCGCATTTGAACGCGAGCTTCGCCACGCGGATGCCGCAGCAGGGCGACCTCGCCGTGATCTCTCAATCGGGCGCCATCGTGGCCGGGATGATTGAATGGGCGGCACAACGGGCGATCGGCTTCGCTGCCGTCGTCTCCGTCGGAGATCAGATCGATGTCGATTTAGGCGATCTGCTCGACTTGTTCGCGATCGATCGCGCAACCCGCGCCATCGTGCTCTATGTCGAAGCCGTCAAGAACGCCCGCAAGTTCATGTCGGCGGCCCGCGCTGCGGCCCGCACCAAGCCCGTGATCGTGATCAAGGCGGGACGGCACACCCAAGGCGCGAAGGCGGCCGCGACCCATACCGGGGCGCTGGCCGGTTCCGATGCAGTCTACGACGCTGCCTTTCGTCGCGCCGGCCTCCTTCGCGTCTTTGACTTTGAGGAACTCTTCGATGCCACCGAGACGCTCGGCCGGCTCAAGCCCTTTCCCGGACAACGCCTTGCCATCTTGACCAATGGCGGGGGCGTCGGGGTGCTCGCAGTCGATCGTCTGATCGATTTGGGCGGTGTGATGGCGGATCTCTCCCCCGAAACCAAGGCTCGGCTTGATTCCGTCATGCCACCGACCTGGTCGAAATCAAACCCGGTCGACATCGTTGGCGATGCTGATGGCGCCCGCTACGTCGCGGCGCTCGAAGCTTTGGTCGCGGATACCCGTAACGACGCCGTGCTGGTGCTCAACGTGCCGACGGCACTCGCGTCGCCTCTCACCACAGCGCAGGCGGTCGCGGATTATCTAGGCAAGTATCGTGCGACCGTTGTGCGGCCAAAACCGGTGCTGGCGGCCTGGATCGGCGCTGACGCCGAGGCAGCATCGCGGTTCAGCGCGGCAAAGATTCCCCAATATGGCACCGAAGCCGACGCGGTGCGCGGTTTTATGCATCTCGTGCGCTATGCGCAGGTCCGCGATAGCTTGATGGAGACGCCGCCCAGTTTGCCGGAGCATTTCGTGCCCGATGTTGCGGCAGCGCGGCGGGCCATCGAGCAAACGCTCCGCGACGGCCGCCGCTGGCTTGATCCGATCGCGGCAAACCAAGTGCTGACCGCGTACGCAATCCCGACAGTGCCGGCGGTGCTGGCACAGGACGCAAGTCAAGCTGGTGCGGCCGCAAAACCGTTCTTGGCGGCTGGCCATCCGGTCGTCGTGAAGATCCTGTCGCCCGACATCATCCACAAATCCGACGTCGGCGGCGTGCGGCTCGGCCTGTCATCGGAGGCTGCGGTTGAGGCCGCTACTGCGGACATCATCGCCCACGCTCGCGCTGCCAGGCCGGATGCGCGCATCACCGGCGTGATCGTCCAGCCGATGATCATACGTCCCAAGGCCCACGAACTCATTGTTGGAATTGCTGATGACCCGACTTTCGGACCCGTCATCGTGTTTGGTCAGGGCGGAACTGGCGTCGAGGTAATCAACGACAAGGCGCTGGCGCTTCCACCACTCGATCTCAAGATGGCGAGCGACCTCGTAGCGCGCACCCGCATCGCGCGCCTCATGAAGGGCTATCGCGACGTGCCCGCCGCTAGGTTGACCGACGTGGCTCTTACGCTGGTGAAGCTGGCGCAGCTGGCAGCTGATTTGCCGCAGGTGCGCGAGTTCGACATCAATCCGCTGCTCGCCGACGAAAACGGGGCGCTGGCGCTCGATGCACGCATTGCTGTGGAACCGCTCTCGCAACCGAAATTCAAGGGAACCGGCTATGACCGCTTTGCGGTGCGTCCCTATCCGAAGGAATGGGAGCAGCAGCTCACGCTGGAAGACGGCACGTCAGTTTTCGTTCGGCCGCTGCGACCCGAGGACGAGCCTCTGGTGCAGAGATTTCATGAGAGAGTCACCGCCGAAGACTTGCGCCTTCGCTTCTTCGCGCCGATCAAGGAATTCAGCCACCCATTCCTGGCGCGCCTGACGCAGCTCGACTACGCCCGAGCGATGGCCTTTACTGCGCTCGACACGGCAACGGGGGAATTGCTAGGTGTGGTCCGGCTTCACGCCGATGCCAACTATGAAAGCGGCGAGTACGCCATCATAGTCCGCTCCGACCTCAAGGGCCGTGGCCTGGGCTGGAAGCTGATGGAGTTGATGATCCGCTACGCACGCAGCGAAGGGCTAAAGCAAATCGAGGGCCAAGTTCTCGGAGAAAACATCCTGATGCTGCAGATGTGCCACGAACTGGGATTTCAGATCGCCGACAATCCAAGCGACGGGTCCATCAAGGTCGTATCCTTGAAATTGCAGTAGCGTCACCCGCTCGCAGTCGCCACGACCGGCTAAGCCAAACTCGTCTTTGATAATTCAACCAACCCGCACTCGCGGTCGATCCTTGCCGCTCGCGGCCATTTTTCTCCTTGCCCGGCGACCGACCCCTCGAGAAGCAGTGACGCCGGTCGCTAGACCGCTCAGCAAGTCCATCAAACAAACGGAGGATCGGCGCTGGATGAAACTAAGCCAAGCGCCGTTAGCCGCCGGCTCGGGCTCATCGAACAGTCGCACGTCGCGCTTGCCCTAGAACGCAGGAACCCAGCCGTCGGCGATCCGGATAGATCGGCCACAACGTCGGACGAGGCGGCGCCGCGGACAAAACGTGGTGACGGTCGGATCTGGCTCGGCAGGCAAAAAATTCACGCATGCCAACATATCTGATGGCGTGGGCGTCCAGCAATATCGTGGACCAAGTAACATTGCGCGCCGGCGTTTGTATGTTCCACTCGCCGCTGGTATGTTGAGCAGACCGTCCGGCTGATTGCTGGCATCGTTCTATTAACGGCCCCAGCCCCTCGCCCTGATGGTGCAACCGCTCTGGATTCTGACGGCCACCGGCCAAAAGACTTATCTCGTCAAAGTTACTCTCGCCGCATCGTCGCGATCTCCCCGCTCGTCAATTATGCTCGCGGGGCATCTGGTCTCCAGCTCATTTGGCCAAACCCTTTGTGGCTCCACGTCGTGAAACAGACGTTTGATATCGGCACTGTGGCAGAGTTCCGTTCCAGGCTGGAGTAATGCAGCGGAACCTGCGGCCATGGCATAGCGGAATGCCATCTCGACCGAATGGCCCTCCGCCAGACTCCAGGTCATCGCTCCGAGGAAGCTGTCGCCAGCCCCGACGACGCTTGCTGGCTCGATTGGCAGCGCCGGAATATGCCATGTGCCCTCACGTGTCGTTAGCAACGCACCTTTGTCTCCAAGTGTGAGTGCTACGATCTGCGCCTGGCCGTGTTCGACGATCCGGCGGCACGCGGCGGCTTGACCATCCGGATCGTCAGCGTGCACGTGAGCCAAATCCGTCAACTCGTGCAGATTGGGTTTGATCAGATACAAGCCTTCGGTCAGCGCAGCTTTCAGCGGTGGCCCCGAGGTATCGAGCAGGAATTTTACACCATGTTCACGCGCCGCCCGAGCGACACGCGCGTAAAAGTCTTCAGGCACCCCAGGTGGCAAGCTTCCGCTGGCGACCAAGTAACGAGGAAAGGGCTCCAATGAACAGATTGCGTTCAGACAGCCCTGCCACTCGGTTTCGATCATTTTCGGGCCGGCGAGAACAAATCTGAATTGCTGTCCACTCTCCTCTTCATGCACAGTGAAGTCTTCTCGCGTCTCGGCGGTGACCGGGACCGTACGGCTTTCGATTCCTTCGCGGATGACCAGTTCCTCAAGCAGCCGGCCGACAATCCCTCCGCATGTGTACACAGCAATGACCTCTGATCCCAGCCGGCGTACGACCCTTGCGACGTTGATCCCGCCGCCGCCGGGATCTCGTTGTAGGCCTTTGCAGCGAAGCTTGCGGCCAGGCATCATGCGCTCGACCGTCGTCGAAAGGTCGATTGCCGGATTGATCGTAAGTGTCGCGATGTTCGCCATGGTGGACTCCGTGCAGCGGAGGCATCAATGCCAATTGACGGCGCCGAGCAACATTCCTGTTCGACCGCCTCCCCACGTCGGCAGGAGGAGACGCGACAACGCATCGACTACACCAGAGCGATGGTGAAGAAAGGTTGGCCTTCTCCCTTCTACTTTCGCGCCAGATTGCGAGCGCAAATAGTCGAATGGAGTTCGTGGCTGAATCTCATCAACAAATTTGCCTGCCTCCGACTCTTCGGGCCAACGAGAAAGCGTGGCCCCAACAAACCTGAATCGAAATCGCTCTGGATTGGCGAAAACGTCGATCAGCATCAGCTTTCTTCTAAGATCGGGCAATGCAGGGAGCTTCACGTAATCCCAAAACGGCATCTCGTTCTCTCCGCGTTTGAGGCTCTCCCAATCGGAAAACATGTGACGCACACTTGTGTGGAGCTGCTCAGGCAACTCGTATGGGAGATTGCGGAAATTCCACGCCGACCATGCCAAGCCATTACGATCAGGTCGCGGGCCTTCTGTGCTGCCAGATCAACGATGCACGATACGGGCTTTCGTGCTCGACGCGTGTCGCAGCTGATCCCATTTGCCTTTTCGGCCTCCTGCCGTGGTCAATCGCCTTCCGTGACAGCTCCGCGCCATCGGTGGGGATCGATGTGCTTGTACATGCGTTCCTCTGGATTCTTTGCCGCCCTAAAGATGCCGTTCTGTGCGGCGTGGCCTATGATCTAGATCAAGGGCGACGACACAGCAGCAACTAATGTTTGCTTGGGCGGACTTGGTTGCGTCCCGAGGGTCTCCTCGCCGGGGCGCCGGTGGGGGATTGTGTGGATGAAATGTGAGATCCCGGACAGACGGGCTCTGATTTTGGCGGTTTTTGTCGCGCGATCCGCACTTGCCACGTTTCGAAGGGCGCCCCACGAGCGGGCCGTTCCATGCGACGCGCGCAGCGACATGCCGACACGGTGGAGGGTGGAGCAGTTGCCGCGGTCATGCTATCAGGGGACGGCAAACCTTGGCGGATCCTAATGAGCTCTATGGACAGCGCACAACAAGCCATCGTGCCGGCAGAGGGCCTGCAGGCGCTGTTCGATGCTCTGAAGCGGCGGGGCTATCGGGTGATTGGTCCTATCCTGCGTGATGGGGCGATCGTGTATGACGACATCGCGTCTGTCGGCGACCTGCCAAAGGGATGGACCGACGAACAGGATGGTGGGCATTACCGGCTGCACCGCCGGGACGATGAAGCGTTGTTCGGCTATGCGGTGGGACCGCATTCGTGGAAGAAGTTTCTGCTTCCGGCGACGCAGCGGCTGTGGTCTGTGGAGCGCACCGAGCACGGCGTCACCGTTAGACCGGAACCGCACCCGAACGAGCGGTTTGCGTTCATCGGCGTGCGTGCTTGCGATCTCAATGCGATCGCTATCCAGGACCGGGTCCTGATCGGCGGTGCGCAGGTCGATTCCCGCTATCAGGGGCGGCGGCAGGGCGCTTTCATAGTGGCCCTCAACTGCGGCGTGGCGGGCGGCACGTGCTTCTGCGTTTCTATGCATACAGGTCCCAAGGCGACAGGCGGATATGACCTCGCCCTGACGGAACTTATCGACGACGGCGAACACCGCTTTGTGGTCGATGTCGGCAGTGAAGAAGGGAGCGCGGTGCTCGCCGAGCTGCCGCACCGATCAGCGACCGGGGAGGAAGTGGCCGCGGCCGATGCGGTGGTCGCGCACACCTCCGCAAACATGGGCCGTGTCATGCACTCCGACGATGTGCATGACCTCTTGCTGCGCAACCTCGATCATCCGCGCTGGGACGAGGTTGCTACGCGCTGCCTCACGTGCGGCAATTGCACTCTGGCATGCCCGACCTGCTTCTGCACCACGGTCGAGGAGTCGAGCAATCTCGACGGCAGCCGGACGTCCCGGTCGCAGCGCTGGGATTCCTGTTTCACCATGGATTTCTCCTACATCCACGGTGGCAGCGTGCGACCGAGCGGGCGGTCACGGTACCGGCAATGGATGACCCACAAGCTCGCAACGTGGTGGGATCAGTTCGGCACCACGGGCTGTGTGGGCTGTGGCCGCTGCATCACCTGGTGCCCGGTCGGCATCGACATCACCGAAGAAGTGGCTGCCATCCGGGGTAGCGAGCCGAACTGAGAAGGGACGCCGCGATGGAAGGCCTGGAACGCATCGTCAAAGAGCATCCGTTCTTCGCCGGGATACCTGATGCGTTCTCCGAGCTGGTGTCCGGCTGCGCAAAGAACATCCACTTCGCAGCGGCACAATACCTCTTCCATGAGGGCGAACCGGCGGATTGGTTTTATCTGCTCCGGCACGGTCGGGTGGCGCTCCAGGTCACGGCGCCAGGACGCGGCGCGGTTACCTTTCAGACTATGGGGCAGGGTGAGCTCGTGGGCCTGTCCTGGCTCATCCCGCCCTATCGCTGGACGTACGACGCCAAAGCAATCGAGGCCACTCGCGCGATTGCCATGGATGCGAAATGTCTTCGCCAGAAATGCGAGGCCGACCATGACCTCGGCTATGAGATGATGAAGCGCTTCATGCCGGTCCTGATTCAGCGCCTGCAGGCAACCCGACTACAGATCCTCGATGTCTACGGAACCCCTGCCTGATCCGAACGCAGCCACGTCCGCCGCCGACCCGATGGTGCCACACGTCGCCCGGGTGCTGCGCCGGCGTCGTGACGCGCCACAGGTGTGGAGCTTCGACATCGAGCCGGGGAAAACGGCGCCTGCCTTCGCGCCCGGCCAGTTCAACATGCTCACGGCTTTCGGCGTCGGCGAGGTGCCGATCAGCCTGAGCGGCGACCCTGCCGAGCCTGATCGCCTCGTCCACACCATCCGAGCGGTGGGACCAGTTTCGGTTGCGCTGACGCGCCTCGGCCCGGGAGATGTAGTCGGTCTGCGCGGCCCGTTCGGAATGGGCTGGCCAATGGCCGAAGCCGCCGGTCGTGACGTTGTCATCGTCGCTGGCGGCCTCGGTCTCGCACCGCTGCGTTCGGCGCTGTATCGGCTGCTCGGCGAGCGGGCGCGCTACGGCAAGATCGCTCTGCTCTATGGCACGCGGAGTCCTGAGGACATCCTGTTTCGCCGTGAGATCGAATCCTGGCGGCGCCGCCTCGACATCGGCATCGAAGTAACCGTCGACCATGCGGGTTCCGACTGGTATGGCCATGTGGGGGTGGTCACGACGCTGATTGCGCGCGCTGATTTTGACCCAGGTCACGCCATTGCGCTGGTCTGCGGACCCGAACTGATGATGCGTTTTGCCATCGCCGCCCTGGGCGACGCCGGACTCGCGGACGAAGCAATCTATCTGTCGATGGAGCGCAACATGAAATGCGCGGTCGGTTTTTGCGGTCATTGCCAGTTCGGGACCGTTTTCATCTGTCGCGACGGCCCGGTATTTCGTTACGACCGGGTGCGCAGCCTGCTCGCGCTGAAGGAAATCTGAAATGCCTCCCTCAAAACGCAAGCCACGGCTCGCCGTGTGGAAGTTCGCCTCCTGCGACGGCTGCCAGCTGACGGTTCTTGATTGCGAGGACGAGCTGCTTGCCGTTGCGGACGCCATCGAGATCGCATATTTCCGCGAAGCGACGCGCGGCGAAATCAGCGGACATTACGATCTCTCGTTGGTCGAAGGCTCGATTAGCACCGAGCGCGACGCCCAGCGCATTCTCGATGTGCGGAGGCGCTCGCGTGTGCTGGTGACCATCGGCGCCTGTGCGACCGCCGGCGGAATCCAGGCGCTACGGAATTTCGCCGACGTGCGCGAATACGCAGCTGTCGTCTATGCCCGACCTGACTACATCAGCACGTTGTCGACCTCGACTGCGATCGCCCATCATGTGCCGGTGGATTATGAGCTGCGCGGCTGCCCGATCGACAAACGCCAGCTGCTCGAGGTGATTTCGGCCTTCCTGGCCGGGCGCCGCCCGGTAACACCGCCGCACAGCGTGTGCATCGAGTGCAAGCGCAAAGGCAATGTCTGCGTGATGGTGGCGCATGGCACCCCATGCCTCGGCCCGGTGACACATACCGGGTGCTATGCGCTGTGCCCGTCCTACGATCGCGGCTGCTACGGCTGTTACGGACCGAAGGAGACCCCGAATACGGCCTCGCTGAGCAGATGGTTCGCCCGGCTCGGCGTGGACGAGCGCGATCTGCAGCGCGTCTACCGCACGTTCAATGCCAATGCCGATCCGTTCCGCGAAGAAAGCGAGCGCCATGGCGCGTAAGACGATCAAGGTCGATTATCTGGCCCGGGTCGAAGGCGAAGGCGCACTCAAGGTGATCGTGCGCGACGGGGTCGTGCAGAGCGCGCAGCTGAGTATCTTTGAGCCGCCGCGCTTCTTCGAAGCGTTCCTGCGCGGTCGCGCCTATAGCGAGGCGCCGGACATAACCTCGCGCATCTGCGGCATCTGCCCGATCGCCTACCAGATGAGCGCGGTGCATGCGATGGAGAATGCGCTCGGCGTCGCTGTCACGGGGCCGCTGCGCCAGCTGCGCCGCCTCGTCTACTGCGGCGAATGGATCGAGAGCCACACGCTCCACATCTACATGCTGCACGCACCTGACTTTCTCGGCTACGGCAGCGCGATCGAGATGGCGCGCGACCATGGCGATGCCGTGCGGCGCGGTCTCATGCTGAAGAAGGCCGGCAACGAAATCGTCAGCCTGATTGGTGGACGGGAAATCCATCCGATCAACGTCCGCGTCGGCGGATTCTACCGCACGCCGCGCCGGCACGAGCTTGCGCCGCTCGTCGAACAGCTGACATGGGCGCGCGACGCCGCGCTTGAGACCGTGCGCTGGACCGCCTCATTCGATTTCCCTGATCGCGAGCGTGATTACGAATTCGTCGCCCTACGGCATGCCGATGAATATCCTTTCAATGAGGGCCGCATCGTCTCGAACCGGGAGCTCGACATCCTGCCGAGCGCTTACGACGATCATTTCGAGGAAACTCACCTCGAGCGCTCGACCGCGCTGTTTTCGCGGATTCGCGCCCGCGGTTCTTATCTTTGCGGGCCGCTCGCCCGTTACAACCTGAATTTCGACCGGCTATCCGCAATCGCACGCGATGCGGCGCAAGAGGCTGGCCTCGGTGCTACCTGCGCCAATCCCTATCGCAGCATTGTCGTGCGCGCGGTTGAGGTGCTCTATGCCTGTGACGAGGCGCTCAGGATCATCGCCGCATACGAGGAGCCGGAGCAGCCAGCTATCGCGATCGAACCACGCGCCGCCATCGGCTACGCCGCGACCGAGGCGCCGCGCGGCCTCCTCTATCACCGCTATCGCCTGCAGGCAGACGGCACTATTGCCGAAGCGCGAATAGTTCCGCCGACCTCGCAGAACCAGGCGAGCATCGAGGAGGATCTCAAGGGCTTCATCGAAGGTTTGGTCGATCTGCCGGATGACCAACTGCGCCACCGCTGTGAGCAGACAGTGCGTAACCACGACCCATGCATCTCCTGCGCCGCACATTTCCTTCGGCTTGAGATCGACCGTGGTTGAGTATGGCTAATGATTCCCCACGCTGTCTGGTTTTCGGCGTCGGCAATCCGGACCGCGGAGATGATGGTGCCGGGCCGGCCGTGGCGCGCCAACTGTGGGAGCTACCGCTTCAGCATGTTAAGATCATCGAACATGGAGGCGAGGCGACGACGCTGGTCGCGCAAATGGACGGGGCGGCGTGCGTTTTCCTGATCGACGCATGCACCTGCGGCGCGCCGCCGGGCACGGTCCGTCGTTTCGATGTGAGCACCGCGCCAGTTCCGGAGGAGGTCGCGTTGGGACTATCGACCCATGGCCTCGGCCCCGCCACAGCCGTCGAGCTTGCCCGCTCGCTTGGTCAACTGCCGCATCGATGCATCATCTACACGATTGAGGGCGCGTCATTCGCGACAGGCGCTCCGCTCTCGCCACAGGTTGCCACAGCAGTCTCCCGAGTTGTCGGCCGGGTGCGCACCGAGATTACCGACTGTTTAAACCAGGGAGGCGACCAACATGCATGAACGACAGCGACTAATCAGCGGCTTTTTGCTGAGGTTTCTTGAGGGGCTGCAATCAGGGAAAGTTTGTTGACCCGCGTCAATGCGGAAACTTCCTTTGAGGCGCAATCTGTTGAGGTCAACGAGGTATCGCAGACATGGTTAGCCAACGCACTTGGAATGCGCATCCGCACTTGGCGTGGGCTATGTGGGGATTAGACGAGATCGAAGCTACGCTTGCCTCGATTGAAAATAGGCTCCACGGCCGCGCCAACGTGCACCCAACGGCGGAGAGCGCTATGGTCGATATGCGCCTGGCGCGCGATGCCTTTCGCAGCTCCATCGAGGAGCAGTTGGACCAAGCTTCCCTTTCGCGCTCGAAGGCGGACCTCGAACATCAGTGGGCGGCTTTTGAGGACAGCGTCCAGAACTATCTGGACAAGGTCGACAAGCAGGTTACGGAGCAAGAGACGGTTTTTCGCGCTCGCGCTGACGCTCAGCGCACGGCTTGGTTGCAAGCGATCGACAACCTGCACACGAGCGCCGCGCGCCTTGCGGCCGACCGACGGAGCGACATCGAAACGGCCGTCAAGCATCTGGTGTCTGAGGCCGATCTAGCAAAGGTCAAGCTTGATCAGCTCAACAAGGCTGAGGGCGCATCGTGGGCTGCAATGAGATTGGCGCTGGCGGAAACGCGCGCCGCCCTGAATCGCGCCCACCGCTCTGTCCTCGACGCTCTTGAGCACCCCGTCTGAAGCGCGCCATCGGGTCCGCTGAACGCGATGGATAATGTTGTGTTTGATGTCAGATTGCCGACCTGCCGCGAATGTTGAACGATGAGTGTGCCCCCCATGGGGGCTCGTCGAGGTAATCCATTCCTATTTCAAATAGACGACTAGCCACGGGCACCGCGCACGAACGGTCTCCAGAGGTATTTTGATCGAAATCAAGGATATTTCCATGCTTCTTCGGTAACGTTCTTGCGTTTGGAAACACATGACGGAGACATCCATGTCGGAACATCACAAACATCAGCACGTGGTAATGGCTGTCGGCTCGGGTACAAACTTGGACCAGGCCATATTTAATGCGGTTGCCGGGATGACCGACCCGCAAGGCCATCACAGCACACTGACGTTCGATGAGTTCGAAGTCGTCAAGGTCAAGGGGACGATCTCACATAAGCCAGGCGACCACGGAACTCCGGCGCATATCCAAGTGACTCTTCAAGCCGTCGGCGCGCATCAGAGTTGATTACAGAAGGAACTCAGCGATGAGCAGCGCTGCGGCCGGACGGTACCGGGAGAGACTCTGGTTGGGTTGCGCAAGCGCACTTCTCGCCCTTGTGCCAGCGCCCGCTTTCGCCATGCATATTGCGGAAGGCATCATCACCGGCTGGCCGGTCGTCGCGTATACGCTTGTCGGAATCGGGCTGATGGCCATTGGCACTCAGGCCATCAAGAAATTTAATCGCGAATTTGCCGAGCGCAGACCTCTCGTCGGCATGGGTGCCGCCATCATCTTCTTTATTTCCTTGATTCCAATACCAGCATTCACGGGCACCACGTCGCACCCATGCGGTACACCGTTGATTGCTATCTTGCTCGGACCGCGGGTGACTTTTGCCCTTACGGGAATCAGCCTGCTGCTGCAGGCGGCGTTCTTCGCGCACGGGGGATTTGGCACATGGGGCGCCAATCTGGTGGCGCTGGGATTTGTCGGCGGGACGGTCGGCTGGAGCGTGTTTTGGGTAGCGCGACGGATAGGCCTGCCGATTTTGCTCGCGGGCTGTGCGGCGGGGCTGCTTGGAGATATCGCAACCTATGCGTTCTCTGGCGTTGCGCTTGCGACCGCACTCGCGACGGCGCCGCATCCACAGTATGATTTTGCCAGCTATTTGATCGTGATCTATTCTGCGTACGCTCCTACCCAGATCCCGATTGCGATCGGCGAGATGCTAATCACGGGCTTGGCGCTGCGCCATGCGCTGCGGCAACGTCCCGAAGTCTTGGAAGACCTCAATGTATGGCCATCCTATGCGACCGCCTAAGAAGGGCGCGAGCGCGGCTCTATTGGTCGCCGTGGCCCTCAGCCTCTCGGCACCTAACGCTATCGCGCAGGCGCCGCCCACTGATGCTCCCAGCATTTCCGTAAACCGACCAGGGCGTTTTTCCGGAATGGACGACTCTGTCAACGTAGATTTGGCCAACAAGGCCGGCGTTCCGGCCCGCAAGCCCTACATCAATGTCGAGGAGTGGGGCGATCTATGGAACCTCATCTTGCTGCTGGGCGGAGGCATATGCGGCTTTGTGATCGGGCGGTATTGGGACCACATCTGGGGCAGGCGTCGAGCGGCCTGAGCTGAAACGCGATGAGTCGGCGACGATGACGAACTACCGGCAGGTCGAAAGGCAGTGCAGGTGAGCGACCAAGCCTACTCCTATCGCCTCGATCGCATGATCGAAGATTACCAAAGCGCCGGTATCCAGGACGGCTGGCATCATTGGGATGCACGGTTCAAGCTGTTCCTGCTCGTCGTTGCCATCGGGCTCAACCTCGTGGTCGCGCAAACTTGGTTGTCACTGGGCCTGCTTGTCGTCAGCCTCTACCTCATTGTGCGGTCGAAAATCCCTTTCCGGTTGTTCGCCATATTCTTTCTGGCACCCGTATGGGCGACGCTGCTGGTATTTGCGGGGTTTTCCATCGGATTCGGAACCCAGCCGATATGGTCAGTCGGCCCCATCGCGGTCTACCGCGAAGGCATGGGGCTGGGCGCAGGCGCAGCTCTCCGGGTAGCATCTGAGATGTCCTGGATTGCGACGCTGATGCTGACAACGCCCTTCCCACACCTCTTGGATGCACTGCGTTTCTACCGACTTCCCCCGGTGCTGATCGGCGCGATCGGCATGTCATATCGCTACGCGTTTCTATTGGCCGAGGAGTGCTACCGCATGACCGCAGCCTCTCGGGTCCGCGGCGGCCTCAACAGCTTCTACGGCAAAATCGAGAGTACGGCGATGATCCTGGCGCAGGTGATCATTCGCGCATATGACCGGGCGGCTCGCCTTCAGCAGGCCATGGTGACGCGCGGAGCCGATTTTTCAGATGTCCCGGCCCGTATTGAAGCGATTGCCAGCGTTAGCACCAAGATCGCCGAAGCCTCAAACTCCTGCGCGGATCGCCATTACGATTGCCTGACGCCGTCCGCGGTCCCAGGATCGGGGCCCGTATTGGAATGCCAAGATCTTTGTTTCGCCTACAAGCGTGGTGGCGCACGCGAGATAGATAGTCTCAACCTGTCCATTGCGCGTGGCGAGGTGGTCGTCCTGTGTGGCCCCAATGGTTGCGGGAAATCGACCTTTCTCAAGCTCGTGGCGGGCGTGCTGACGCCGCTGTCGGGGGAAGTGCGGTTGCTCGGTACGCCGCTCGATCGATCACATCGTAACGAAGCTTTTCGACACGTGGGCTTGCTTTTTCAGGACCCGAACGATCAGGTGTTTTGCACGCATGTGTGCGAGGACGTTGCATATGGTCCGCGGAACTTGGGGTTGGATCACCCGATTATCGACGATGTGGTGAAAGCCGCGATGGCGCTCGCGGAGATAGGCCATCTTGGCGAGCGTTCCGTGCATCAGCTCAGCTTCGGAGAAATGAAGCGTATCGGCCTGGCCGGGCTGATCGCTATGCGCCAGCCGCTAATGCTTCTCGACGAACCGAGCTCCTATCTCGATCCCGCGGCCGCCAGACAACTTGTGCAAATCATCAAAAGATTGAATGAGGAATATGGCTATACGTTCATCGTCGTAACCCACGATATGGAACTCGCTGCAGAGCTCGCGACCAGAGTTGTGATCATGCAGAGTGGACGGATCATCGCGGATGGGGAGCCGCGCCAAGTTCTCACAAATCAATCGCTTCTCGCGAGCGCTCGTCTCGAACCCCCAACGCTGACGAAGGTTTTCGCCGAATTGAGCAAGGCCTCTGGTGGAACGTCATCGGACATCCCGTTGACCATCGCGGAAGCAAAAGCGTTCCTGCAGAGGTGGGAGGCTTGACCATTCAACGACCCCCATTGATACATCACGTTTTTGTTCGTGCAAACCATTGCCGGCCGTCGGCGCCGTTCACGCCTTTTGCGCGGAACATACCCAATGGTTCCAGGCACAGGAAACCGCGGTCCCGGCCCTGACAACCCAGATTTCTGACGGCGAGAAATATGTGGAGGCGAATTGGTGGCCGCGCCCGGAAGGTGGTCATGGGTTGCCTCCGTGACTGCGGCGGGATCATGACCGGCGTTACCCTAAATGGCTGCTGACTTGGCTTCACCAGCTAGCCGGCATAGTCGGATCAATAACTTCCATTGTTCGCCCATTTCAAACGGCCACTAGGATGTGTCGCGTAAGTGCAGAGCTGCCACCCGACCCGAAGCTCAGTTCATTGAGGCCCGCCGTCCCCACCGAGATCGCGGCCGGCGCTCAGTCTCCCTTCGGCGTCGGTGCATCGATACTGATGCATGGTGGTGTTGAGTTGTTGCGATAGCCGTGGTCAGCGCGGGGGCTGTCTACGACGATCTACCTTTGATTTCTCGGAAAATAAAGCGGTTACGTCCCGGTGAAGAATTGCACACGTGCCCCACGAAGTTGACTGCGCCCTGGTTTGCCCTCGATGCCCACTTCGCGTCGAGTCTTTTTGAGTGGTGCAGCTTGGCGAGGACACGACGACTGCGCTAGCGACAGCGCCCCGTACATTACGGCTTGGCCTTGGCGTGGAAGCGCGAATCAAAGCCGGGTTTTATGAAATGTGCTCGCCTGGGAGAGTTCGGCCAGAAGCGCCATATGTGTTCAGTTTCGGCCGACGATTTCTATGCGGTTGAAAAAAAGGCCTTGTTTTTTGCCCTCGTGGCACCAAATTATTTTCAGCAAAACGTGGGGAAGCGGCTGGCACCCCCCAGAATCCCTCTGAAGCATGGTATTCTGAAAAATCAGCAGGAGACGCTAATGAAATTACGAGCACTTGGATTTGCGGGTATTGCGGTTGCCATGACCGCCATTCCTGCTATTGCACACCACTCTTTTGCTATGTTCGATGCCGAAAAGACCAAGGTCCTCGAGGGCACCATCAAGGAATTCCAGTGGACCAATCCGCACAGCTGGATCCTGATGACAGTCAACAACGACCAAGGTCAGGCCGAGCAGTGGGCGATCGAAATGGGCGGACCTGCCGGCTTGGCGCGACAGGGCTGGGTTCCCAAGACCCTTACGCCTGGCATGAAAGTAAAGACGGTGATTCATCCGCTTCGCGACGGCAATAACGGCGGGCAATTCATGGCCATCACGCTTCCCGACGGAAAAGTGATGGGGAATCCGAACGCCGCGCCGAGCGCCAATGCGGGCGGTGGCCAAGCCAATCAGTGAGCGTGGGCTCGAGAATAATTAATCTATCGGAATCGCCCCTTCGCCATTATGCCCGCGCTTGTCGCGGGCATCCACGTTTTCTTGCGTGCCTTCAGCGAGCGTGGTGTTGAGGAGAATCAGCAGCACAAAGCTCGCATTTTCGTCCGGCCCTTCCTCTCCACCATCGGGCGCCGCCTCGATACGCTCGGCGCCATCACCAAGGCCAGCGCGAGACCGGGGCCCCGGGGGCTGTTCAGCGCCGGCGACAATTCAGACGTTTGAGAACGCCACCTGACTGCGGGCTTACTGATAACGACGGCAGCCTCCGTGAGGACTTGCCGCCGATCAGCACCTTCCTCAACCGGTCGCTGGCACTCACCATCGAAGATGCAGAACACGCTGTTCGGCGCGTTCGACGACCTGCCGGGCACCAAGATCGAGGCCGCCGTCGCCTCAAGCGCTTATGATGTCGGCGTCGAGGCCCTCGTGGGCGACAGCCTGAAGGTCACGGATCGCCGGACGCTCTATGTCCATCCGCAGAGCGGCGCCGAAACGGAGGTGTTCACGATCGCTCGGCGCGACCGCAACCGGTCAGCAGCAGCCTGGCGCGCGGATCGTTGGCAAGATGAATGCCCGGGCTCGCCGCCGTCCACGGTGCCGGCGCTCAGCCTGATGCGCCGCGATGCTCGTCCCGGCTGGGCATAGGCGGTCCGCCGAAATGGCGTCCCTATAAGTCGGTTAGGCCCTGAGTGGATCCGCGCGCCAAACGTACTGCCTCCCTTAGCGCTTGAGGATGTAATTGGCATCGGCCATAAGACTAGACGAGACCGTGAGAAGCACAGAAGGATCGACGTGCGTGCTTGCTTCAAGTGGGCGTCACGACAGGTTGGATGATTGGATGCATTCCGATCCCGCGCCAGCCATATGTAACAACAAATCTTTGCCAGGAGCGGCCATCGCCGGACTATTGGCCATTTCTTTTTTGCCTCGACGTTGAGACTGCGCGACGCATGAGACCGCATCGTAAACACTTGGACAGATGGCGGCGCCGCGCCTCGCAGATTCTCGATCATGGTCTGGTTGGCGACCGCTCGGTGCGTGTCACCAGCGGCCTAATAATCCTGCTGGTCCTGGTCAATATCGTGTCGGTCGTGCTTCAATCAGTGCCGAGCTACGAAGCAGAGTATGGGAGGCTCTTCAAGGCAACCGAGCTCGTATCGCTCGTGGTCTTCACGGTCGAATACCTGCTGCGCATCTGGGTGATGCCCGAGCACATAGCCTACCGCCATCTCAAGCCGCTTATGGCGCGGCTGCGCTACGTAATATCGACTGACGGGCTAATCGATCTCATCTCGGTGTTGCCGTTCTGGTTCGCTTTCGTGTTGCCGTCCGAGCTCCGCATCATCCTATTATTCCGGATCGTGCGTTTCCTCAAGCTTGCCCGCTACTCGCCGGCGCTGCGCTCGTTATTGGAGACGCTATATGCGGAGCAACGCGCGCTGTTTGGATGCTCCGTGATCATGGCAGGCGCGACTCTGATCAGCGCTACGTTCATCCATCTTGCTGAACGCGAGGCGCAGCCCGACAAGTTCGGTACCATTCCGGACGCCATGTGGTGGTCGATCGTGACGCTCGGCACTATCGGGTACGGTGACGTCGTGCCAATAACGCCACTTGGCAAGTTCGTCGCGGCGATGACCATCCTGTGGGGGCTTGTCATGATCGCGCTGCCTGTCGGTATTGTCGCGACCGCCTTTTCAGAGCAGATCCACCGTCGCGATTTCGTGGTGACTTGGGGAATGGTCGCACGGGTGCCGCTATTCTCTGGGCTCGACGCGGCGGCAATCGCTGACATCACGCGGCTGTTGCGAGCACAGACAGTTGAGGCTGGCGAACTCATCGTGCGCCGCGGCGACCGCGCTCACTCGATGTATTT
>JASHYD010000570.1 GCA_030043175.1 Xanthobacteraceae bacterium
GATTGAAGCCGCGTGTCCGTCCTGCAACGCCTTCGCTACACAACCTTGTTTCGTCCTGAGGTTGTTTTGCGTTCAGGCCGCAATTAGGCTGCGGGTTGGGTTCCTCATGGCTCGCGCGCGGCTGAGCTGCAACAGCTCGGGCGCTGATGAGCTGACTCCCTCCAAAAGCTGCTTCTCGCCTGTTGCAAGGCCCCCCACACCCTGCGCGAAGTCTCACGCCAGATGTCTCACCCCTGCAACGGCCAACCGCGGTCGCCTCGCACAGGCTAAAAGCACATCGATCATGACATCCCCCCTCAACTCTCAAGTTTCGATTCCAAGGCTAGAACCGGAGTTTGGCACGATCGCCGAAAGCATAATCCTCTGCTCAGGTCATCGACCGAATTCGATGATCCTCACGAAACAGATCATAAGGACCAATTCCAATGAGCAAGGAAGAAGATAACAAGGCTGTTGTCGGCCGCTGGTTTACCGAGTTCTGGGGCAAGAACGTCAATCTTGCGGTCGTGGACGAGATCGCCGCGCCGGACATGCTGCTCAAATACTCGCTGCATGAGCCCCGCCGTGGCCGTGACGACATCAAGGCATTCATGACCGATTTCCGTTCGGCGTTCCCGGACCTCAATTTCTGGGGCACCGCAGATCTAATCGCCGAGGGTGACTACGTCGTCGGTCAATGGGAAGGCGGTGGCACCCATTCTGGCCAGGCGTTCGACGATTTTCTGATCGGCGGTCTCCCGGCTGCGACCGGCCGCAGGATGCACTTCAGCGGCACCACGGTGCTGAAGGTGATCAACGGCAAGATCGTGGAAGAGATCGGCCTCGACGACGGCGTGACCGCGCTGACCCAACTTGAGCTGATCAAAGCCGCCTGATCGAAGCAGCCCGCCACTTGCCGTCCCCAATAGGGGGCGACTCATCCCTTCGGTTGCCGGATGAGGTCCACACACCCCGTGCGGGCCTCATTTGCTTTCAGGTGGAAATCGGGTTGCTGTGCCGGGCATTCTCGTCGATCACCGCGCAGTGCGTCCACTTACGACCGTTTCGGCCGCCGGCAGTCGGATTTGAAAGCAAAGATCGGAGTGTGCCCGACGAGAACTGGCGGCAATATCGATCCAGTACAATATGAGAAATGCAAGATGATGACTGCGACGCCCACCAAGACCGCGAAAGCCGCGACCCCATCAGTGGCAGATGATCCTCGATGGGCACGCATTGTCGCGCGTGACAAAACCGCCGACGGACACCTTTGGTACTCGGTTTCAACGACGGGTGTCTATTGTCGGCCGTCGTGCCCCTCGCGCATCGCAAACCCCAAGAACGTTCAGCTCCACGACAGCCTGGAAAGCGCCAAGGCGACGGGGTTTCGGTCTTGCAGGCGTTGCAACCCTGACGGACCCTCGATCGAAGCCGAGAATGCAGCCCTGGTCGCGCAGGCGTGTCGGATCATCGAGGAGAGCGAAGAGGAGCCCTCGCTGGAGGAACTGGCAGGCGCAATCGGTCGCAGCCCAAGCTATTTCCATCGCTTGTTCAAGGCCACCACCGGGCTGACGCCGAAGGACTATGCCGCAGCCCACCGCGCGAAAAAAGTCCGCCTAAGACTGACCTCCCGCAACACCGTCACAGAGGCGATCTACGATGCCGGCTTCAGTTCCAGCGGACGTTTCTACGAGAAGTCGACGGACATGCTGGGCATGACGCCGTCACAGTACCGCACCGGCGGCGCCAACGAAGAGATTAGATTCGCTGTTGGGCAGACGTCACTCGGTGCCATCCTCGTCGCCACGAGCAAGAAGGGCGTCGCCTCGATCCTGCTCGGGGACGATCCGGACGCACTCGTCCGCAATCTGCAGGACCGCTTTCCGAAAGCGCGTCTCATTGGCGCCGATCGTGACTATGAGGCGCTGGTCGCGCGGGTTGTCGGCTTCGTCGAAACCCCAGAAATCGGCCTCAATCTTCCTCTCGACGTCCGCGGCACGGCCTTCCAGCAACGAGTATGGCAGGCGCTCCAAGAAATTCCCGTAGGCGAGACAGTTTCCTACGCCGAAATCGCTCGGCGCATCGAATCGCCGAAGGCGGTGCGCGCCGTCGCCGGCGCGTGCGCAGCGAACAATCTTGCCGTCGCCATTCCCTGCCATCGCGTGGTCCGCAATGACGGTTCGCTCTCGGGATATGCCTGGGGCGTCGAGCGCAAGCGTGTTCTGCTCGCTCGGGAGGCGTCGCGGAATGCGTGATGGAGGGATAAGCCGCCGGTGATTGCCGATGCTGATCGACCGGTGGAAGGAACGTAACAGACGATGTTTCCTCGCGGTGCGTTGGACGCAAAGATGAGACGCGAGAAGCTTTGCGGCACCGGCGCAACGTCCGATGCGATCGCCGGCCTTTTCCGCGCCGATCCGGCGAAGGCGCTCGTGATGACCTACGTCCGCCGACTCGTCGTCGATGGTTATGCGGAATGGGATGTGCTCGAGAACGGCGATATTCAGCTCCGTTTTCAAACAGGTGAGACGTTCCTTCTTGCGCGGACGATGATCATCCGTATCGCGTGAACTGATCGGGGTTTGATGACTTGCATTAAGCGAGCGTCCACGCGCTCGACCTTTTCATGCCGACAGTCAAGTAATCGAAAACATCTCGATTTGAAAGCAAAGACCGGAGTTCTGACCAGCGAGTCACCAACTATTTCGATCACGAGGACAGATTAAGGAGCCAAACCAATGAACCTCATGATTCCTAAGACGGCCTTGCACCTTACATCCGCGGCGACGCATGACAATGTTGCCGTCGACATCCTCACCTGTGCGACCGGCGAATGCGCCTTGGGCCATCTGTTGGTCGCCCGTAGCATCAAAGGCGTCTGCGCCATTCTGCTGGGCGCTGACCATGCCGAGCTGGAGGCGGACCTCGCCGCCCTCTTTCCCCAAGCCACGCTCGTCGCGAACGAGCCCTTCGTCCACGATAATCTGGCGAAGGTTACCCGCTTTGTGGACAGGCCCGCCGAAGGGCTTCATCTCACGCTCGACATGCGCGGGACGCCACTTCAGCGCCGCGTCTGGGAGAAGCTTCGCGCGATCCGTGTTGGAAGGACGGTGACCTACATGGAGCTCGCCCGTTGGATCGGCCCCCCAGCCTCGGCCCGTGTGATCGCTGGCGCCTGCGCCGCCAATCCGATCGCACTGGCCATTCCTTGCCACCGCGTCATCCGCACCGATGGTGATCTGGCGGGCTACCGCTGGGGCATTGAGCGTAAGCGTGAACTGATCAGGAAGGAGTCCATGGCATGAGGCCACGTTCAGCCGCCATCTCCTCGGCCTCTGCGGTTGCCTCTGCAGAGGCACGAGTTGCCACTTATGACTGGCAGGCGCTCGCAGGTGAGCTCGACAGCTACGGCTGCGCCGTCCTGCCGAAACTCCTCTCGCCCGCGGAATGCCGCACCATCGCGGCCCTCTATCCCGACGAGAGCCACTTCCGAAGCCACATCCACATGGCGCGGCACGGGTTCGGCAAGGGCGAGTATCGCTACTTCAAATACCCGCTTCCCGACCTCCTCGGTGGGCTGCGAACGGCGCTCTATCCACGCCTCGCAGGCGTTGCCAACGAATGGAACCGCCGGATGAAAATCAACGAGCGCTATCCTGGCGACCAGGCGTCATTCCTCAATCGATGCCGCGACGCCGGCCAGACGCGTCCAACGCCGCTTCTGCTGCAGTACGTCCCCGGCGATTTCAACTGTCTCCACCAGGACCTCTACGGCGATCTCGCATTCCCCGTCCAGGTCGCGATTCTCCTGTCGGAGCCCGGCATGGATTTCACAGGCGGGGAGTTCGTCCTGACCGAACAGCGGCCGCGCATGCAAAG
>JASHYD010000052.1 GCA_030043175.1 Xanthobacteraceae bacterium
TGCAACCACGCGCGTCGTTGAGAGTTGGGCGCGACTGCCTGTTGCACTTAAGCATGTGCGGCATGAGGACCGTGGATTTCGCTTGGCGGAGATCAGAAATCGCGCGATCCTCGCGAGCGCGGGTTCCTATTGCATTTTCCTCGACGGCGACTGCCTCGTACGCGCCAACTTCGTGGCGGCGCACCGCCGCCTGGCCGAACCGGGATGCTTCGTTACCGGCAACCGAGTGCAGCTGTCACAAAAATTGAGCTGCCGTATCCTTGCCGAGAGGCTTGAGGCGGAGACATGGCGCTCAGACCACTGGGCTGCTCAGCGGGTCCGGGGCGAGGTCAATCGTTTCCTTCCTTTACTCCGCCTACCGCTTGGTCCTCTGCGCAAGCGCATCTCGCGAAAATGGCGTGGTGCGCAGGGCTGCAATATGGCGTTTTTTCGGACCGACATCGAGCGAGTTGACGGCTTCGACGCAGCCTTTAGCGGTTGGGGTCGCGAGGACTCAGATATTTTCGTGCGTCTGATCCGACAGGGCGTGCTTCGTAAAGACGGCCGCCACGCCACAACGGTTCTGCACCTTTGGCATCCAGAGAGCGACCGATCGAAGCTTCCAGGTAATCAGGAGAAACTCGATCTGTTGCTGAGCAGTGAGCGTGTCCGTGCGTCGCAGGGGTTATCCAATCTTAGGTGAAGGGCACCGGGCCCTGCACGCAGATTGGACTTCACTTCGACTCTTTACCGGGCGATTGGAAAGCTCGTTCGCCGAAGGGCCGGAGGCGATCGACGCCGAAGGCGATCATGACGGGAAAGACCCGGCCCTGATCGCGTCGGCCCGCCAGCGGGTCGAACATTAGGAAATTGCCGCATCCGGCACGCGCCTTGAGAGCATCGCAAATTGCTCGACCATGCTCTATCCGAAGGCGCGGGCGAGAAAGCTCAATCAACCGGCCGAAGCCGGCATCACAGGCCCCCTCCCGGATAGCGGCGGATCAGCCCCTCGGGCCAAGGCGCACACGCGCAGCGCGCTGAGCTGTGCACTCGCCAGGAGGCCCATCGGCGCCAGCGCCTGAGCGTGTGACGCGTGTTACGGTGCGATCACCAACCTCGGCCAACTGATTGAAGGCGCCGGCGAATCCCGGCGGTTCGCATCTCGCGCGTTCGCGCTATTCGGCAACGGTGCTCGGGTTCTTCTGATCGGCCACCATGAAAATCAGAATCTTCGTGCGGGTGTTGGTGCTCGGGTTACGAGAGGTGGTGTGAATGGCGGTGGGCGGCTCATAAAAGGTGTCCCCCGCTTTGAGGATACGACTCGGCTCACCGTTGATCGCAAATTCGTAGGTACCCTCCAGCACATACCCAAAGGTATGGTGACCGGGGTGCCGGTGACGAGAGCTGCTGCTGCCCGGGTCCCGATCGAGGATGCTCATTCGGACCTCCCGGCCGGGCAGGTCCGAAAGGGGTTGCGTGAGTAACTGCCCTGCAGCGGCAGGGGCGGGCTGCGCCACCGAGGTCTCGACAAATTTGACCGCGCCCAATGTGCCGGCCGCCGACAGCACCGCGGCAATTGCAGCAACCGCACCATGCGACACAGTCGTTCTATGTTTGATACTGGTCATGACGTCCTCCCGGTTCTGGCTCGCTGCCCGAAGACGAGACCCAGCATAGTGCCGGTCGTCTCGACGATCCAATGGGCGTGTTGAATAGGCTGGGCTCAAGGTCTTTTCGCCACGGGATGCTCAGTCCCTAGGGGCTCGCCTTAGGCGGATGAAAAACTAGTCAGAAAACAAGTTCTGCAAGGTTGCCGGCAGCCCGCAAAACCTTCTCGCTCGATCAGCCACCGCCACATCATGCGTCGCGAGCCCAGCTCCGAAAAACTCCGCGCACCTCGACTTTGCCAGTCGTGCCGTCAGCTTCTCTTTCGCCCGAATTTTGCTCACGTTTCCGGGGGCTCTAGCGCGTTCGCTGCTGGGCAGGTCAGGCGCCACGTCACGCCCGAGGGCGCGTAATCAAGCTCGACCGCGCCATCCACGCTGCGCTCCGTCATCGCGTCCATAACTATGGTGCCGAACCCGCGCCGCCGTGGCGTACACACCGGCGGCCCTTCGCGCTCGGTCCAGCTCATGGTGAAAGTGTCATTATCCGTCCCCCAGCGAACATCGACACGACCCGCAGCCGTCGACAGCGCCCCGTATTTGCCCGCATTGGTGGCGAGTTCGTGGAGCGCGAGCCCGATGGCCTGTGCTGAAGCCGCCCTCAAGCGCAGCTTGGGGCCGTTAACCGCGATACGAGAACCAATGAGGTCGGCAAAGAGCGCGAGCTGAGCACGAACCAAGTCCTCGATCCCAACCCCATTCCATTCGTTGCGGACCAGCAGGTCCTGATTGGCTGACAGCGCCTGGATGCGCTCGGAGAAGCGCTCGACGAAATCTGTGGGATTTCTGGTGGCGGTCTGGTGGGCGATTGCGTCTACAACGCTGAGCATGTTCTTGGCGCGATGATTGATCTCGCGCATGAGGAGGCGCTCCCGTTCCTCCCGCTCGTTGCGTTCGGTAACGTCGGCAACGATGCCGACGACGCTTGCGGCTCGGCGTTCCCGTCCGGCGCCCTCGAAATAAGCAAGCCAATGCACCTCCGCCCAGCGAATCTCGCCGTCTCCCCGCTGAACCTGAAACGCGAACGCATAGGGCTTCGGATCGCTAGGATCGCGCGCCGTCTCGAAGGCCGTTCGAACCCTTTCCGCATCGTTCGGATGCACCAGCTTCATGACCCCTTCGAGAGCCGTCCCATCCTCGGCAATACCTAAGATTTCCTTGGAGCGCATATCCCACGAGATAACGCCGCGATCCGGATCGTATTGCCACCACCCGAGCTGGGCTGCGTTGAGGGCGAGCTGCAGACGATCCTTGCTGTCGCGCAGCAAATCCTCTGCTGCCTGTCGCCTGGCGGCGGCCCCTCGAAGCTCCGCCATGAGGGTGTCGACCTCGGCAACCGGGGTTTCGCCCGACGGCAACGGACCGCCCTTTCCCAAGGTGGTGGCAGCGCGCGCCGCGTGACCGACCGAGCGCGCGATAAGCCGGCCCAACCATGAGGCCAAGGCAACCACCAACGCAAACGCTGCTAATGCCGTTAAGCCGATGGTCGACCACAGCGCACGAACCGGGGCCTCGAGCAGAGCTGTGGGGGCCCACACGACGGTTTCCCAGCCGGTCAATTCCGACCACGCGGATGCCTCCAAAGATGGCCGCCCTGCGGAATCGGCAAACTCGAATATGCGGGCGGGTCCTGCGCGATGCCACTGCGCCGGCGGCAGTTCCTTCCCCATGAGCGTGTCCTCGCCGCTGGACCGCGCGATGATGCGGTGCGCGGCGTCGGAAACCTCCGCCCGCCAGGCTGAAGGCAGTTTAGTTGTGGCCATCAGGCCTGCGAGGGCGTGCAGGTCGGGCGACCTGGCGAGGGCGTAGCGGTCCTCGCCGTCGATCTGCACCGGCACGATGATGCTGAACATCAGCCGCTTGGTGACGGAGCCGGTGAAGAGGCCGGCGACTTGCGGCTTACCTGTCGCAAGACACCTCTCGACTGACGATTCTGGAACACTGGCCATTCCCAAGTGACTGCGGAAAGGCACCCATGTATTGACGAGCTCCTGCATATTGCGATCGATCAGCACGATATTGCCGCTCTGGCGCAAGGCCAGCGAGGCTTCGGCTTGGCGCTGGAACTCGGCGAAGTCGCCACGGCGCAGCGACGGCGAGGCAGCCAATGCCTGCAGTCGCTCGATCTCGCCGATGATCTCGCGGTCAACGTCTGTCGACAGAGTATGTGCCTCACCCGTCAGGTCATTGCGAACGTCGCGGAGCTGCGCGTCAGTGATGCGGATTCCCGTGTACACGCCGAACAGCAGGAGCGGCGCAATGATCGCGCATCCGAGCATGATGAGTAGATGCCCCAACGGTCGCGGCCTGCGCAGCGCCGGCATCGCGCCGATGCGCAAAACGATCGCCATGCAGATGCAAAGCAGGCCAACGGCGGTCAACGGCCTGGGCGTCTCGACCGACCGGTAAAAGGTGTGGACGCCGCTCAGGTAGGCGAACAGGCTGAACACTTGCATGAGGCCGGCAAGGCTAGCGAGCGCCGTGGCGGCGAAGTGATATCTTTCGAAGCGGCTGAGCGCCAGCGCAGCGCCAGCGAGCGCGAGCGCCACCGGCACCCCGTTTATCATAGGAAACGGGGCCTCAGTTCTCGGCACCGCAACCCGGGGCACCAGCAGGCGGTTTAAGTGGTTGATGCCCGAATCGATCGCGAACCGATCAAGCAGGTCGAGTGCAGCGATGGCAGCAACAGCCAGGCCAACGGCGAATGCCAAACGCGAGTTCTTGCCCGGGTGCACAAGGGCGAGGCCGAGACCGATCAGACACAACGCCGTCACAGGCTTCACGGTCGCAAAGCCCGAGCCCCAGTCCGACGCCGCTGATTGCGATCCCCACCAGGCGGTGAGCCCCGCAGCCGCAACTGCCACCGCAGCAAAGGCGGCAACTTGGGTCGAGTCTTGCCCTTTCAGACTGCGGACCTCGGCAAAGAGCGTCATCTAGGCTCCAGAGGATCAAAGCCGAGCCGGCACGCTCCCGGACCAGCGAACCTGTCCGGCGGTGTTTTCAAAATAAGCGTTTGGATGAACGGGGCTATGTGTTTGCAAAAAACTTTTTTGTCGCAGTCGGAACAATTGACTGATCGGGTCAAGGCCTGCAATGGCGACTGACGTTGTTCAGCGGCGCCAGATGACTGCCCGCTTGGCGCGATGCTCAACTTACCAGGGTCTGGCTACAAGCGGTCGCACTGACATTGCCTCGGTGACTTCGATTTTTTCCTTTTACCTAGTTCCAGCGCGTTCGCGTCGCGCGCAGTCACCTTCAAGCGCAGTTTGCGGCCATGTGCGGCGATACGCGAACCAATGAGGGCGGCGACGTCGGCGAGTTGAACGCTTCTGCCGGGGTGCTCGAGCGCAAGCGCTATCGTTGCGTGTGGTCGGGATCGCCTGGTGAGTTTAGCATCGAGAGGTCGGACTACACAGGCTTGATCGAGCGGCGACCGCGTATCATAAGGACGTATGGCCGTCGCGGGGGCAGGCTGTAGACTGGCCTGTGGACTGGCCAAAGGCTGAAAATACAAGTCTTGGATCTATCACGACAATCCTATCACAAGGAGGAAACATGACCCGCCGATCCGCTCTCGCCGTGGCGCTCCTCGTCGCCGGCTCCGGCATACTCTCGCACTCACCCAACGCGTCCGGGCAAGCCGGGCAGACGGGTTGGATCACGCTGTTCGACGGCTCCAACCTGAACAATTGGGAGCCCATCGGCAACGCCAATTGGCGGCTGCTCGAGGGCGGTATCGTGCAGGCCGATCTGGGTAATGGCTTCCTGGTCTCGAAGCAGGAATTTGGTGACTTCGAGCTCAGGGCGGAGTTCTGGGTCGATACCACCGCCAACAGCGGCGTCTTTATCCGCGCCACCGATCCCAAGCAGGTCACGGCCGCGAATGCCTATGAGGTCAACATCTACGACACGCGCCCGGATACGAGCTATGGCACCGGGGCGATTGTCAATGTCGCCAAGGTGTCGCCGATGCCCAAGGCCGGCAACCAGTGGAACACCTACGACATCACTGCCAAGGGCGACCAATTCACCATCGTGCTCAATGGCGTCAAGACCGTGGACGGCGCCAAGGACGCCAAGCATCCCAAGGGGCACATCGCGCTTCAATACGGCCAGGGGATCGTGAGATTCCGCAAAGTCGAGATCAGGCCGCTCTGATAATGAGACGCGGCTCGCCGCGTCGGATCAAGCGCCCGGCGCCTGCGCATCCGGGCGCCGGAGCGGCTCCGATCGGATGGCCCCATCGCTGCGTTGTCCTGCGGTGATGAGGCAAAAACGAAAAAAGTTTTACGGAATTGGTCCAGCAGCGGGGACGAGTTGGCGCAACTTGCTGCCGCGCGAGGAGTCGATGCGACTTGCCGGGCGACGTGGAGACATTTGCGCCACGCCATCCATGGCGGCGGTCGGATTTTGAAATGCGCGGAGCCGCAACCGGTACACCGGCAAAGATCCTGATCGGCCATTGGCGCTAGCCGTGCGCGACTTTGCGTCGCAACCGCGCTGATGCGCACCTCCCAAGGTCAACGGATGCCGTGACCTACATGATGATGTGCATTCTCCGGCTGGGTTTGGCGGCCCTCCACGATTTAAATGTGTCGGGTGCCAGCGAACGCGCCCGTTCGCCGTCGCTGCCGGCATCTGCTTTCGTGTTCACGTAGCAAGCGGCACTCGTTGTCTTCGTGCAATGTTGTCGTGCACGATCGTGAGGAAAGCGACGAACATAGAAATCTCTGCATGATCTGGAGCGGGCGCGAGTCGGCTCGGCATATGAGAACTTGCCCACCTACGGTAGGCCCGTCTTGAGCTGCTATGGGGACTAGGCCATCCCGCGCGCACGACCCGTTGCCGAGCGCCGCCGAGTCCCCCGCGTTCCGTGCGCGTCAGAGAGATACCGCAGCGGCAACTGCGTCGTCTGCTTCACGCGGTTGAGCACCACGTAGGAGTGCACGTGCGCGACACTGCGGTGCGGCAGCAGCACCTCGTTGAGAATGCGCGACAGGACTTTGAGATCCGGAACCACCAGCTTGACCAGAAAATCCGCATCGCCGGTCAACGAAAATGCCTCCTGAACCTCCTCGATCGCATTGATCAGCTTTACGAACGCGTCACCGCTATCGGGCGACTGCGTCGCCAAGCCGACCTGGATGAACACCAGCACGTCCAGGCCGACGGCCTCGGCCGAGAGCACCGCGCGGTAACTCTCGATTACGCCAGATTCCTCCAGCGCCGCCCGGCGTCGTGAACATTGCGATGCTGACAATCCGATCCGCTCGGCCAGCTCGTTATTGGTGAGCCGGCCGTCCTCCTGCAGGGCCTTGAGCAGCCTGATGTCGAATTCGTCCATGCAATTCTATCGCATAAATCGTTAATTCATGCATGTATCATGTAGTGCCAAGCAATACAATGCACATTTCGCACGCTCCTTGCGCTGAGAATGCAGTAAAAGATCAGATCATAAGCCACGGAGGTCATGATGGGTCCTTTTCCGCACGATGCGCCGCCGGCCAGAATCAGCGCACAAAACCCCGCCGGCACCGACGGATTCGAGTTTGTGGAGTTCGCCCACCCGCAGCCGGACCACCTCAAAAAACTGTTCTTGCGCATGGGCTATTCGCCGGTCGCCAGGCATAGGACGAAGGACATCACGGTCTATCGCCAAGGCGACATCAACTTCATCCTCAACGCCGACCCCGGCTCCTTCGCGACCCGTTTCATTTCCGCGCACGGCCCGTGCGCACCATCAATGGCGTGGCGCGTCGTCGATGCAAAGCATGCCTTCGAACACGCCGTAAGCCGCGGCGCCGAGCCCTACGCGGGGCCCGACAAGACATTGCAAGTGCCTGCGATCAAAGGAATTGGTGGTTCGCTGCTTTACTTCGTTGAGCGCTACGGCGTCGGCAATTCGCCCTACGCGGCGGAATTCCAATGGATCGGGGAGCCTGATCCAAGGCCGAGGGGGGCGGGCTTCTACTACCTCGACCATCTCACTCACAACGTTGAGCGCGGCCACATGGACAAGTGGTTTGCGTTCTACACGAAGCTGTTCAACTTCCGCCAAATTCGCTTTTTCGACATCGAGGGCAAGCTCACCGGGCTGTTCTCGCGGGCACTGACGAGTCCGTGCGGCCGCATTCGCATTCCGATCAACGAATCGGCCGACGAAAAGTCCCAGATCGAAGAATTTCTGCGCGAATAT
>JASHYD010000571.1 GCA_030043175.1 Xanthobacteraceae bacterium
CTTCGGCAGCTTCGTAGGTTGAAAACGTCGCCTTAGTCTGCCTATCCACTTGGAGCCGGAATTGGCCCATTTCCGGTTTCCGACGCTGCGAAAACAATTCCTGCGCCGGCTCTTCCGGATCTGGCCCCTTGATTACTGTTTTACCACGCAAAACCATTGACATGATGTTCCTCAGACACGCGCGCTAGATGGTAGCCATCCGCCGCTAGGCAATCTACCATATCGGGGGGATGATGATGCCGCTAGCGGTCTGGTCCTCGGTCTCGATATGCTTGACGACACCACGAAGCGTGTAGTGGACGGACCTTCATTGGTGTCTCCCAAGCTCTGATAAACCATTTGGCTGTCGAGGTTTTGGGCGGACGGAGGGCGGCTGCAGATGGAGAGTTATCCGACGTTTCATAATGAAGTCGGGGTGCCCATCGTGCGCGTTGGCTGCCGCGAGTTCGAATGTATCGGGGATAAGCCACCGCAAGATCACCCTCATATCTACCTCAATATGGGCGATACCGGCGAGATCGTCTGCCCCTATTGCTCTACGTTGTTCCGTTTCGATCCGAGCTTGCGCGCACACGAATCCGATCCGGCGGACTGTGCTTACAGCGACATGGAGTGAGAAAGATCGGGCCGGGTTGGGCCGGTTCGGCGTGCACAGCTTCACCGGTGCGGCGCATACTGCGCGCAGCGATGTCAATAAAGAGAGAAGTGGAATCCCGGCCCCTTCACCCTCTGAGCCGCTCGGTCAATTTGAATTTTTCAGCTTGCGGAAGACCGGAGCGGGCTCACCCGACAATGCCGCGCTGCCGCGGAAAATCCAGCGGCTGCAACGCTTACCGCTGCAAAGCGCCTTGACGGCCGCATTAGTATTGACCCGCAAGGCGTGGGTCATCGCGCGGCGCTCAATGTGTTCTGAGCCGCCGACCAACAGGTGGCGCGGCCCCGACACCGGTATATAGGAATCCTATAAGTACCGCGCGACCAGTTTGAATTCGCGCAATGCGGCCTGCGCGCCCGGTCCCGCTGTCTTGAGCGATCGGCTGACGCAATTGCTGATATGGTCGTGAATCAACGCCTTCTTGGCATTTTCGATCGCGCCCTCAACGGCCTGCAATTGCTGGGCGCATTGTGAGCAGGGTCGGCCCTGCTCAACCATTTCGATAATTTTTTGCAGATGACCATCGGCCCGCTTCAGGCGTTTGACGATCTCCGGATGATTGTGGCGCATCGCGTCTCCCTATCCTGCCGGCAGGATATGTCGCATCCTGGCTGGTGGATAGACTATAACAGTTGACTCCCGCCATTGCGAGGATTATGTGCCCTGTCGGAAGGTGGTTTGGAGGTTTTCAAACCTTCAACCTCAAACGTCGAGCACATGGGCAGTACCCTCTTTGGCGATGCGATCTTGGCCGGTAGGGCCGGGTTCGCGGCGCCACAAAAAACAGAGACCGGACGTGGCATCGACGGCCGCGCGAGCGCCGGCATCTAGCCGGCTACTCCGCCCGCCTGCCGCGACGAGCGGGAGTGGAGGTGGGCTATGATCGCGAAAACCTTAAAATTCGGCATAGCTTATTCGAGACCTGTCAGAAAGAACCAGCTCGCGCCGGTCTTTTCCAGCGACAGCACAAATGACTGTTGCGACGCCCGCAAATCGGGCCGTGCCCCTAGGTCGAAGCTGTCGTGCGGGTGGCGGCAGGCGACTGATGGCAGGCTCGAATGCCACTGGGAAATTGAACACGCTGACGGTGCGGCCGTTGAAGAGCCGTACCAACGGCGAATGTCCGGACGTTTGATCGGCAGGCAAGTTTCCGGCCGCCTTTCGGCGGCGGCCTGAAACGGGAGAGAAAAAATGGAAGAGGGACCTAGTCGTCCCGCTGCGCGCCGGTCAGGCGCGGCAGCGGGAACCCCTCCGGGGAAAGCCACTGACATTTTTGCGGCCGCGATGCCAGCCGGCCGGGCAAGCGAGGACGCTTAAGGCGTCCGCTCGCCTCGGCGCTGCGTATCCGCGGCGTGGAGGTGGGTCATGAGCAGAATAACTCGATTAAGAAGAACAATCCGATTTTGGTGTCGGAAGCTATCTGAATTCCGATTTCGGCGAAAAGCAAACAGGATTCGAAATCCTCGGGCTGACAGGAAAGGTCATCCGGTCAGCGCGGGTTCTTTTTCGCCTTTTTGGGTGATCGCGGCATTGGGGCTGCGTCGCTTCAAAGATGCCCTGCCGCGATCAGTTGATCCGTCCCTGACGTGGAAATGCCGAATGCCGCCGCTTCATGAGCGGGCACCCGCGCGGCTCACGGTGCTCAGCCGCGTCTGGGTGATCGTGCTGCACAACTATCACGTCGTTGCCGCGGGCCTGGTCCTTGTCAGGAAATTTTGGCTCGCAACGGCGCGCGGATGAACGCGCTCCGTTGGAGTTACCACGATGTGCACAACGAGTTTCCTGCGATCTCGCACCGCGAGCGCCCGCCGTGGCGTCGCACTTAGCCTGTTCCGCTTGGCAAGCCTGGTTTTGCAGGGCACCACCCGTCTTTACGAAAGACACGTGATCCCGCGTTCTGGCGTCAGCGCTGGTCTGTCGATTTCCAGCGCGCTGGAGAGAGCCGCCAAGGCGCTGCTGCCCGGGCTGCGCCATGGATGTCACCGAGATCGCTGCAACGAGGTGCAGCCATGAGCGGCTTCGTGGAAAAGGTGGCCGTGGAGGTTGTGGCCACTCTCATATTCGGCGCCTGCGTAGCCCTCATTTATGGGCTGTTGTCACATTCCGTGGAAACCCATCGTCCGAAACGCCCAACCAACGTAGCGCGGCCGTTCGGAAAGAGGCCGGGGAAAGATCTGAGGACTTTGGAAAATGACCGGCATAATTGAAGAATTTGCAGTGTATCTCGCCGCCTCACTCGTCCTTCGCGCGGTCGGGGCGATTGGGCAGCTCCTGTCCGTGCCGGAAAAGGCAACGGTTCCGCGACGACAAAAAACATGCGCCCATTGTGGTGATCAACAGGCCGCAGGTGAAGACGCATCAAAATAGAGTAGGTGCGACATGACCATTTCAATTGAACAGGCAGCACTCGATCTGGCTGTTGCACTCAGCCTGAGCGCTGTGATCGGCTTCGAGCGACAGTGGCACAATCGTCTCGCGGGTCTGCGCACCAATACGCTGGTCGCCCTCGGTGCGGCATCCTTCGTTGTATTCGAACAGCTGATCCCGGACGAGTCGAGTCCGACCCGTGTCGCGGCGCAAGTCGTGTCTGGAATCGGATTCCTCGGAGCGGGCCTGATCTTCCGCGAAGGTCTGAGCGTGCGCGGACTCAACACGGCAGCGACGCTTTGGTGTTCGGCGGCCATCGGCGTCATTGCGGGTGCGGGCTATCCCCTTTACGCCGTAGTGGCCACGGCATTTGTGGTTTTCGTCAATCTCCTGCTGCGGCCGGTCGTCAGCTACATCAATCGTCAGGCCTTGACGTCGACCGAACTCGAGGTCGGCTATTTGGTGTCGGTCACCTGCCGAAATCCCGATGAGGCCCACATCAGGGCGCTCCTTCTGCAAGGCCTCGCCGGCTGTGGGATGGCATTGCGCCGTCTCGACAGCAATGATCTGGAAGGGTCCGGACAGGTCGTCGTTACGGCGTTCACAACAGCCTCACACCGGGTCGATTCCGAGGTGGAAAAAATTGTCGGCCGGCTGAGTCTTGAACCGACTGTCTCGGCGGCTCGCTGGCAAGCCGATGATCACTTCGATTCCGAGGACCCTCAGGCTATCGCTCCATCGGACACGCCGTCCACCTCTTTCGTCGCGGACGGCGTGACGGCTGGCCACAGAGCCAAGCACGGCATGAACGGGTGCGCGCCCCTCGACAACATTGGGGACTTGATGGGTCATGTTCCAAAGCCACCCGGCTCCGAACGCGCAACCGTGGAATTCGATCACTGATCGGGTCAGGGAGAGGGCAGCGACATGCCTACGACCAGCCATGCAATCGGCCACGCGGTTCGGTTTTGGCCCCACCTCGGCATCGGCCCGATGATCGCCGCCGGTCCCAGCGCTCCGCCCCCTGCGCGGTTGCGAAGGGATGCGGGCAAGGCAGTTCCGCAACAACGGCAAGCGATCGTCGTTGTCAGGACCATCGATCGGGCGCTGCGCCAATACAATCGCTAATCAGTTGAACCAGAGGAGCGTGAGCATGGCCGATATTTCCGAAGCGGATATTATCCCTGGCAATTCAGGGCACCGTGGCGCGGCGATCGACGAAGCGCATATCGGCGATATCTACGGCGCCTTCGGCACGATTTTGCGCGACGACACCGGTCCACGCAAAAACTGGAAAGCCCGCGCGTCAACTTTGCTCGCCATACTTGGTCCCGGGCTGATCGTGATGGTAGGCGATAACGATGCCGGCGCGTTCGGCACCTACACCCAGGCTGGTCAGAACTATGGCACGACTTTGCTGTGGACTCTGACGTTGCTGATCCCCGTGCTGTATGTGAACCAAGAGATGGTACTTCGCCTCGGGGCCGTTTCCGGCGTCGGTCACGCCCGGCTCATCCTGGAGCGTTTCGGCAAGTTCTGGGGCGCCTTTAGCGTGATCGATCTGTTTTTGCTCAATTCACTCACCATTGTCACCGAGTTTATCGGGATTAGCTTCGCGCTGGATTATCTGGGACTACCCAAGAACCTCGGCGTGATCACTTCGGCGCTCCTTGTAATAGTCGCCGTGAGCACAGGAAATTTCCGCCGCTTCGAGCGGTTCTCGATGTTTCTCGTCTTCGGCAGTTTGTTGCTGGTTCCCATCGTCGTGATGGTTCATCCACCGGTAACGCAGCTGATCCAGGACTTCGCTGTCCCGCGCATGCCGGAAGGCGCGCCGTTAAGCGATGTTATGCTGCTCATCATTGCCATTGTCGGCACGACGGTCGCGCCCTGGCAGCTGTTCTTCCAGCAGAGCTACGTTGTCGACAAGCGCATTACGCCGCGATTTATCAAATACGAGCGTCTCGATCTCTGGTTCGGCATCGCGCTTGTAATGATTGGCGCGAGCGCCATGATGGCTTTTACCGCGGAGGTTTTCGCCGACCATCCGGAAGCGGGGAATTTCACCGACGCGGGCGCCGTCTCGGCGGGATTGGACCAATATGTTGGAAGGCTTCCGGCAGTTTTATTTGCGCTCGCGCTGATCGACGCCTGCATTATCGGTGCAGCAGCGGTATCTTTGGCGACCGCATACGCTGTGGGCGACGTGCTTTCGCTGCGGCATTCCTTGCACCGGAAGCCGGCCGACGCCAAGGGCTTCTACAGCGTTTATATCGGCCTAATTCTGCTTGCCGCCATCCTGGTGCTCACGCCGGGAACGCCTCTGGGCTTGCTGACCAATGCCGTTCAAACGCTCGCGGGGGTCCTCTTGCCGAGCGCCACGGTGTTCCTCCTCCTGCTGTGCAACGACCGCGCCGTGCTCGGTCCATGGGTCAATTCGGCCCGCCTGAACATTTTCACGAGCGCGGTCATCGCGACTCTGGTCATGCTGTCGATGATCCTGACGCTCTCGGTGCTGTTTCCGGGAATCGGTGAAAGCGAGATATTGGGAATTCTCGCCGGTGGTAGCCTCCTTGCAACCATCGTGGCGCCCGGAATCAAGCTCGCGCAATGGAAGTCAGGTCGTGCTTATGCCGTGGAAACTGACACGGCATTGCTGGACCGCGATGAACGCAATCGCGACGTTTGGCGGATGCCTCCCCTGGATCAATTGCCGCCAGCGCGCCTCACCACGCTTAACCGCGTCTGGCTTATCGTTCTGCGCGCGTATCTCGTGGTCGCCGCCGGCCTGGTCCTTATCAGAATCGTGACGCTTGCAATCGGTTCGTGAGATTTCGAGGCGGCGCACCCACGTTTGTGGTTGCGGGTCCGATCGGCCAAGGCGGGGTAGCTTCGATTGAAACAGGCCAAAGCGCATGACGGAAAAGGCTCCCCGACCACGGCTTAGCTTATGGCAGCGTGCCATGATTCTCGCGTCGTTGGACGATTTCTCGACCGGCGTCCACGCGCACTGGACGCTGGTGAGCCAAGATTTGTGGCCGGCGCCTGGACCCGCTCGTGTGCAGCGAACCAAGGAGCGCTTGATCGGCGGCCTTTTCATTCGCATGGCCAAACAAGCTCGGCACTGGTATCGCACGCTCCGAAGGCGACTTTCTCAAACCACGGCCAAACAACGCTAAGTCATCGAGTGTCACCGGTCCTAATATGTCAAACCTCAAGAGAGGATAACGCCCCATGCGCATTCTGATTTGCGGAGGCCGACACTACGAGGACGAGGACGCGGTTCATCACGAGCTCATGCGGTTCAATTGCCAGAACCCGATCAGCGTCATTATCCACGGTGGTGTTTCGGGCGCAGGCTCAGCCGCGGAAGCTTGGGCGCGCCGCAATGGCATCGCGGTCGTGCGATATCCGCCGAACTGGGAGCGCTTCGGCAAAAGAGCCGAGCCGCTGAGAAATGATTTCATGCTTGCCGATTGCCGACCCGACTGCGTCATTGCTTTCCCCGGAGGAGGCAGTACGGCCGACTTGGTTGCAAAGGCGTCTGCGGCCGGCATTCAAGTGCTATGCGCACCGCAATACCAGGTCGATAGAACGCATGACCGCAAAGATTCAATCGGCGAATTGCGCCTTGCGGCCCTTCAGGCGGCGAGATATTCGGATTGAACCTTAAGAATCCAGGCGGATTTGTATCTCCGTTTTCTTCGCAGAAATTGAAAGCGGTGGCTCGCGGTAGC
>JASHYD010000053.1 GCA_030043175.1 Xanthobacteraceae bacterium
CCCGGCCGGCGGCGCCGGTAACCCCGCAGCATGATGGTGTGTAGAATCATATGATCTCGAGGACACGTTCAAACGCGGTTTTCTGACGCCATTGACCAGTCTCGCAATGCCAGACGCTTCAAGTCCAAGATCGTCGCCCACGTCCAGAGTAAACTTAAGGCGCAATACGGTACCGAGCGAAGTTCACCATTGAGGACTATGACCAGACTCTGCGTCGAATATTTTTCTGGCATTCTCGCGTTTGAATTGCCTCAGGACGATTCTGAGATCGGTACCGCTATAGATTTCGAGGACTACACTGCTATTGCGATTTCTGTCATCACAGACTTCGGACGGCTCGGCAAAGATGGGTACTTCCGGAGCGAGTTCACCGCGAATTTGGTTGAATGAAAAATTTCCATCAATGTCCCAAGCCAAGCTATTGGTGAATGCGTTCGCAGAAGTTGAAATGTCTAAAAGCTCTCGTACGAAGCCACCATCATGTCGCCGCGGCTCAAGTCCGTCGAGCGTCGAGGAAAGTGGATTGTAGAACGAATTTTCGAGGAGTTTATTGACGACATTTTCGCACCACTTCCCCTACCTGCTAGCCTGCAGATGGAACAAGCAGGAGCTGCAGAACCGCGTCCTGGTGCTGACGGCCGATATCGGCTATGATTTAGAGTCTGTAGGCAGCCGCGCTTGTCCGCCGCGGTGATCCCGGCAAAAAAGGTCGACAGCAAGAGACAGAGGAATGTCTTTAGCAGACGCTGCTCAATTTTGGCAGCTCAAAACTTGAGAAATTGGAGATTAGATTGAAAACATTTCCTCTTGTGCTCGTCGTGTGGGCTTTTGGCAGTCCGGTGCATGCCCAGTCCTTATGGATTGCCGGCCAGACAGGTTACCTCTCAGAGTGGGAGGTGAGCGGCAACGTCACGGAATCCAGATCTGGGCGGGTCAGAGAATTCTCCGGTTCGCTGACCATGAAGCATGTCGGCCTGTGCAGTCAGGCTGGGCCGGAAGAGAAGGTTGCTGAAATCAAGCTTCAGATAGCGAAGTCAAGCTCATTGCCTCGTTTCCATGCGACTATGACAATGGAAGGATCGAACTGCACATTCAGCGGAACGTTTTCGGATACTTACAACGGGCTTATGGATTGTGCTGATGCCAAAGGCGTACCCATCATCCTTTCGATCAAATAGGTGGTACCTTCGATACGAGGTGATCCCGTTCATTATGCTCTTTGCTTTTACTGTAGAATTATAGAATTGAGCACATGCGTGTCTTGCCAGTACTGCCAGGAAGATCACCGCCTGCTGTCAGACTGCGGGCAAGCCGGCCGACCTGCCGATGTCGAGCACTGCCTGCAAGCCGCGAGGAATTCCCACAGATGCCCGACGCAAAGCTTGAATCCGTCGGCTTGCCGCGGGAGGCGGCGCCTCTCACCGATGAAATTGCATCATGCCGATTGGCGTCGAAAAACGTGAAAATGCAGTGCCGGATCGGGACACCGCGAATGCACGAAATCGGCTCGTAAACGGTGCCGGCCGGCAACGCGCCGCCGTGGCCTGGCTTGGGGCCCTGCCTGATCTTCAGCGCGAAGATCTAGACGAGGCGCGACCCGTGCTGAGGCGCCGCTTTCTTTCAGGCCCTTGCAGCTCGGCATCGGCTGTCGGGCGTCGCTGCTCGATCTGGGAACGCGGGTCAGCCTCACGATCGTCGCGCTCGGCCTCCGCGGATACGCTTTCCAGCAATCTCTCGACCTGCGGGCGCAGTCCTTGGCAGCCAAGCTCACGCTTGAAACGGACGACCTCGTCACGCGCCGGGTTGGCGCGAAGGCGGGCGAGTCTCGCCTGGTCACGCTGGCAGATTTGCTCTTGCGGTATCGGCGGAGCTGCAATCTGCACATCGCGTTCCGGCTTTTGCAGCCCGAGATCGGCGGTCGGGGGCAGCTGCTCGGCTTCGGATCGTTGAGCACCTTCAAGTTGGTGATCACCTTCATCTTGGTCTCGCTCGCCCTCCGCAGAAACGCTTTCCCTCAGTCTCTCGACCTGCGGGCGCAGACTTATGCAGCCGAGTTCACGCTCGAAACGGGTCACCTCGTCACGCATCGGGCTGGCGCGAAGGCGCGCGAGCCTCTCCTGGTCGCGCTGACAGATTTGCTCTGGCGGTATCTGCGGGGAGGGACTGCTTGGGGGTGTCGCCGGTGCAGGTGTCAGCCTCGCCTGCTCGCCCTGGTTCAGATAATACTCTCTGAACAGGGAGATTAACAATTCGGGACGCTGCTGGCCTTTGGTCCGCTCATACACATCCGCAGCGACTCGCCGGAACATCGTGCCGATCTCGAGGCCGGTCTCACCCAAGCGGTTGAGCAGCGCGGCGGTAAAAGGGCTGTTGCGGCCGCTGCCGTCCGCCGCGACCTGATTTGCCGCGGTCGCGTATACCACCACCTCCCCCTCCGCCCCATCGATTCCGATCCTGGCCAGACCCCGGACGGTCTCGACATTGCGGGTCAGGTCCGTTCTTCCTCGGTTAAGGCTATCGACCATTGGGTTGTTGCGACAGGCATCGAGGATCATGATCTTGACCCCTCTGGCGCGCCCCAGGCCAACGCGCACGTCGTCAAGGGAGACCATCTGGTAGCGCAGGCTGATCTCATCCATCAGCTGAGCGTCCGTCGGCATTAAGTAGTTTTGCCCCTGATGTTGAAGGGCATGGCCAGCGAAGTAGAACAGAGCCGTGTCCGCAGATGTCGCCAAGCGCGCGAACTGAGCCATGGCGAGATCGAAATCCCGCTTACCGGCGTCGATTTTCAGGATCACTTCAAATCCCAGGTTGCGGAGAGACGCAGCCACGTCTTCTGCATCGTTTTTGGGATTGAAAAGGACAAGGCTGGAATCATTGTACTGAGAGTTGCCGACGACGAGCGCTACGCGCCGCTCTGCCCAGGCCGCATTTGCTGACAGCAAGGCCAGAAGGACGCCGCCCAAGGCGGCGAGCCAGGATGAAGTGAGCTTGTTCATCGTCAACTCAGGATGGCTCAACCCGCAGTTTTTTCTACGCATTCTATCACAAAATGTCAGTGACTCGCGATTCTGCCGGGAAGCGGCCGGTGTCCAGTCGCTGTCACCGTCACGCGAATCGGCTTGGAGTAGACAGGCGGGTCGTGCGGGACATGATTTTCGTCGCCGAGGAGAAGTCGGAGCGTATGTTGTCCGAGTGGAAGCGTGATTTGCGCCTCCGTTTGCCCCGCGCCAAAATGCAAGTGATTGAAATCGTTGGGAATAGGTTGACCCAACGGTGGGAGTGGGGCGTCCACAATGAGGTGATGGTGGCCCGTATTGGCTTTTTCGACGCCAGCCGGCGCCACCCCCATGTTGACCAGGCCAAAGCGTACGGCCAACCTACGCGGGACGTAGGCTCCGTCGGTCGGGTAGATGAAATAGACCTTGGCATCGGGAGCGGAGGGATGTCGAAGGGGGGAGCCGGGTACCGAGGCAGTGTCGCCGACCCTCACGCGGATGCGCTCGGACATCACAGGTGGCGAGTGCGGAACGTGCCCGCTATCTCCCAATAGGAGCTGGAGCGTGTGCTCTCCGGGGGGGAGACTTACCTCAGCCTCTGTTTGGCCGGCTCCAAAGTGGAGGTGCGCGAAGTCGCTCGGGATTGGTTGATCCAGCGGCGGCAACTCGGCATCGATCAAAAGATGGTGATGTCCGGAATTGACACGATCGGTGCCGGCCGGTGCCACTCCCATACCACGAAGCCCAAAATGAATGACCGACTTGGGCGGCAGCGTGTCGCCGTCCTTGATGTCAATGAAATAAACGGCGGCGCCCGGAGGGGAGGGAGTGGGCCCACCACCCGTTGGCACCTGGCTATAGGCGACTGCGGACGACGCCACCCAGATTAAGCAGGAAAACGCGGTCAACGTAAGTGTCGCCAACGTGGGTGTCGTCAATGCACGCGTTCTTAACCGAAGTGTTGGTGAAGACAAGATTAAAGCCCTCCTCCAGAAAAAGGTGCCGCGCATCGATCACGCGCGAAATATAGACGCAAGCTGGCAAAGAACAATCCGGTATCGCCATAAGGCATCGATTGGTGCTATTTGGCGTGCACTTAACACCGGATGTGCCGATTGGTAATATGCAAAATGGTGCCAAAGAAGTAGGGGCCTCTGCTGTGGGACGTTACCCGCGGGCGCCGAAAGTTGGGGTGAACTTGTCCTATCGGGTGCTCCTTCATTTCATTGTGGGTACGGCTGCGATTGCTTGGTCCGCTATCGCCGAATGCCAAGACGTCAGGCCCCAGCGGCCTGCGACTCAGTCGCCAGGCGCCTCAAACTCGACGTCCGGCGCGGCCGCCGGGACTCCTGAACCTGGTGAGATTTTTCGCGATTGTTCGGACTGTCCGGAGATGGTCGTGGTGCCAGCCGGTGAATTCAAGATGGGGTCCGGCGAGACGGCGTACGAGAAGCCCGAGCATCGCGTCGTGATCGCCAGTCCGTTTGCGATCGGACGTCGAGAAATTACCTTCGAGGAATGGGATCTTTGCGTTGCATCCGGAGGATGCAAGTATCGGCCAGATGACCACGGTTGGGGACGCGGTCGCCGTCCGGTCATTGATGTCAGCTGGGACGACGCCAAGGCTTTTGTCAGCTGGCTCTCGCAGACCACGCAAAAAAGGTATCGACTGCCGAGCGAGGCCGAATGGGAATACGCTGCGCGCGCGGGCACCAACTCGCAATTTTGGTGGGGCCGCACTTTCGTCACAGGCAATGCCAACTGTGAGGATTGCAGCCGCGCTCCGCAGCGACAAACGCTGCCCACGGGATCATTTCGGCCCAACGGTTTTGGCATTTTTGACGTGGCCGGCAATGTGGCGGAGTGGGTTGAGGAT
>JASHYD010000572.1 GCA_030043175.1 Xanthobacteraceae bacterium
GCGTATCGCAGCGCCATTCGGGTGTTCTGTTCAGCGAGCAGGAATGACACCCCCTCCGTGGAGTTGAGATTGCCGACGATCGCGAAAATATCGTCCACGATTTGCGGCGCCAGGCCCATGGAGGGCTCGTCGAGCAGGATCATCTTGGGGCGCGACATCAGCGCGCGTCCGATGGCGCACATCTGCTGCTCGCCACCCGACGTATAGCCCGCCATCGCGGCGCGGCGCGGAGCGAGCCGCGGAAAGTGCGAGTAGACAAGGTCGAGATCGCGGCGGATCGCGGCCCTGCCGTCGCGCCGCGTAAACGCTCCCGTCAGAAGGTTTTCCTCGATCGTCAGATGGGCGAAGCAGTGCCGCCCCTCCATGACCTGGATGCAGCCGCGGCGCACCAGCTCGTTGGGCGACAGCGCCTGCACCTCGACGCCATCGAACAGGATTGTGCCTTTGGCGACCTCGCCGCGTTCGGCGCGGAGCAAGTTGGAGATGGCCTTGAGGGTCGTCGTCTTGCCCGCACCGTTTGCTCCGAGCAACGCCACAATGCTGCCGCGCGGCACCGCGAGCGAAACGCCCTTGAGGACCAGGATGACGCGGTCGTAGAGCACCTCGATGTTGTTGACGAGGAGCATTCGGTTACGTCTTCAGGAAGGCCTGTCGCAGGGCTCCGTGCGCTTCGGCCATGCTGGATCCTTCGATACATAGTCGTTGGCTGCTGCTTCCAGCAGAGGCTGCACACGCTCCGTCAGCGGCGTGACCCAATCAGAGACAGTCACCCACTTGCGGCCATCCCATTGCTGCAAGTAGGCCGCCTGGTGACCGTTATGGTCGGTGCAGGATATTTTCAGCGGCGCGCCAAATCCCGGCAGGCCGAGCTGTGCCCATCGCGCCGCAGTGATGTCGAGCGTCTCCAATCCGCGCCGCACATCCTCGCCGCTCACGAGCTTGCGGCCCGTCAGCTTCTGGGCGTTATGGATCGCTTCGGCGATCAGGACGGAATTGTAGACACCCTTGTTGTAATGGGACTCGCCGACCTTATCCTTGGCAGCAACCAGGCTCTCGCCCTTGTCGATGACGTATTTCTGGATGTCCTGGAGCGCCGGGAAGTTCGCACCGACGGCCGAGAAGTTGAGCGTCACGTACCCCTTGGCGGCAAGTCCGGCAGGCCGCGCGTCGTCCTCGCTGCCGCCCCACCACACGCTCACCAGGTGGTCCATCGGGTAATTAATCTTTGACGCTTCCTTGACGGCGGTCGGGTTCATGGCGCCCCAGCCCCACATGATCATCCAGGCGGGACGATCGCGCCGTACGCCGAGCCACTGGGCGGACTGGGTTTGCATCTCCTGCACCGTGACCGGATACATCTTGACTTGAAATCCGTAGTCCTTGGCGAACTGCTCTAACAGCGGAATCGGCTCGCGGCCGTAGCCGCCTTCGAAAAAGATGAAACCGATCGTTTTGCCCTTGAGCTTCTCAAGTCCGCCCTCCTTGCCGCCGATATATTTAAAGATCATCGACAAACCGTCCCAATAGGTCGCCGGCGGATTGAAGATCCAGGGGAAATCGTCGCCGATCGCAGAGGCCGACAGGCCATAGGCCATGGACAAGATCGGAATCTTGTCGACCGACGCCTTGGGGATGAGCTGCAGCGTGGTGCCGGTCGACCACGGATTCATCATCACCGGCTTCTTGGCCTTGACGGCTTCGTAGCACTCGACGCCCTTCTTGGTGTCGTATCCGGTTTCACATTCCTCGATGTTGAGTTTGACACCGCCGATGCCGCCGTCGCGCTCATTGAGCATGGTCAAGTAGTCATGCATTCCATTGGCGATAGGAATGCCGGAGCCGGCGAACGGCCCTGTCCGATAAGTGAGCAACGGAACATAGATGCTGTCCTGAGCCTGGGCCGCTGCCGCCATGCCCAACCCAGTGGCCACGATCAGTGCCACAATGATGACCCGCGTGACGCCCATAGCCTTCTCCCAGGTTTCCATCCCGCAACGCGTCGCTCTTGTTTCGTTGCCGCAATACTGCCCGTTTAATACGGAAATGGCCACACCCTCAGCTTCTGTTTGCCGATCTGCCAAAGCCGGGCGAGGCCGTTCGGCTCGACCGCCAGCAAGAAGATGATCAGAGCGCCAACAATCATGAACTGAATGTGTTCGGCGGTCGCAGCGCGAATCGGCACACCGAGGGCACCGGGCAAGCCGCGCAGCACGATCGGCAGACCCCAGATCAGGGCGGCGCCGAAAAACGAGCCGATCAGACTGCCGAGGCCCCCGATGATCACCATGAACAGGACCCGGAATGACAGATCGATGTTGAAGCTGTCGGCCTCCGCAGCCCCAAACCACAGGAATACCATCATGGCGCCGGCGACGCCGCAGTAGAACGATGACACCGCGAAGACGATCAGCTTGGTTCGCAACAGCCTGATGCCGATCAACTCAGCTGCGACGTCCATGTCCCGAACCGCCATCCACATGCGGCCGATGCGGCCGCGGATGAGATTCGAAGCCGCCCACGTCATGGCAACCGTGATTGCGAGCACGACGACGTAGCGCGTCGCCGGCGTCGCGTGGGGGCCGGTAACCGGGATGCCCAGCACCGTGCGAGTCGGCACTTCGATCGCGCCCGAGACGTTGTAATTGTAGAGCCAAGCCACGCGCACAAAGCACCACGACAAGAAAAACTGCGCCGCCAGCGTCGCGACTGCAAGGTAGTATCCCTTGATACGCAGCGACGGCAGCCCGAACAGCGCGCCGAGCGCAGCCGCCGCAAAGCCGGATGCGACAATCAGCACGATGATGTTCGCATCGGGAAAGATCGTCGTGAGCTTGTAGCACGCGTAGGCGCCGACCCCCATGAAGGCGCCGGTGCCGAGCGAAATCTGGCCGGCATACCCGGTGAGCAAGTTGAGCCCGATCGCGGCGAGGGAAAACACGAGGATTGGAATCAGCATGATGCTGATCCAGAACTCCGGAAATGCCAGAGGCACGGCGACGAACGCGAATGCCAGGATCACCGCGATGGCGACGCTGTCCTGCCTGATCGGGAATGCCGCCGCGTCGGCCGCGTAGCTGGTCTTGAATTGTCCGGTTTCGCGGTAGAACATTTCAGACCGCGCATCTCCTTAGAACAACAGCAGCTTATGCCCAATTTACAAGGATAACTTTGATGTCACGTCTTTGGTCATTGGACCGTCTGTGTACTCCGATTGTGTCCTTACATGCAACTGGCCTTGCCGCCTCGACTGCTGCCGCTCGGTTGATTTGGTTCAAACCACGGCCACCAACCGTCGCCGGGGACCTTTCCGACTGACGGGGAGGGGCAACCAAAACCCACGCCCCCTTCCCGCTGAGATGCCGGGGGGCCTTTGCCGGACGAGCGCCTTGCAGGCGATTTAACTGTTTCTGTTATGTCGCGAATTCGGAAGGATGAAAAAAATGGGTCTCCTGTTGCCGGATCTTTTATCGATTTTGCTACGGAAGCGTTTCAAAAAGTTCCCCTAAAGACCCGAGCTCAGTGAGAGCAAGCAGCGATGCCTGACACCGACGTTGTCATATTCACGGTCTGTGGATTTGGGATAACTTTCCTCTCAATCGATGAGCCCTGCCAGGATACGGGCAACTTGCGAAACCGCTCACCTGAGATTTTGGAAATTCCATCGTCGATAGGCGGCTCGGCGGCGCGCAACCCGTCGCCCTTTAGAGCTCCTTGGGCGTCTAGGCCATTTCCCCACCAAACCAAGTCCACCAAGCCATATGGACTTGCTGGGCTGCAACGGATCGCTATCCGTCCAAGGGGTCCAAGGGGCAACTTAAATGGGAACTGCCGAGTTGGCCCGGGGGTAGATGCGTCTCCTTACAGGAGTGAGGCATCACGATGCGCAAGGCCGTCACGAGAAGACTATCCTCGTTTTACGTTGATGTCCCGGCGCTGCGACCCGGCACTGCGGAGCCTACGCCCTCGCTTTCGTGGCCGTTGGGCTTGCCACCGCGCTGCGGATCGCACTCGATCCATACGTTGAGGGCGTCCAGTTCATTACGTTCTTTCTCGTAATTGTAATCACAGCGGTGATCAGCGGATTCGGTGCGGGCCTTCTTGCTGCCGTGCTTGGCACCGCTGCGACCGATTTCTTCGTGCTAGAGCCACGCTTTTCTCTCTTCTCGGAAACCACGGCTGATTTGGTGGAACTGCTCCTGTTTGGCTCGTTGGCATTTCTCTGCGTGATGCTCATCACCCGGATGCGCTCTGAAATCGAGCGCGAGCAAGCGGAGCGGGAGTGGCAGGGCGCCAAAGACCGTCTGCAGCTTGCCTTCGACGCAGCCCAACTCGGATGGTGGGAGTACGACCCGATCCGCGGCCTCGTTTGGTGGGATGGTCGCATCAAAGAGATGTTCGACGTTGCCGAAGACAGGACAGATATTGAGAAGTTCAAGAGGCGGGTGCATCCCGATGAGCTAGCAAGGGTTTGGGCCGCCGGCGAAACGGCGCTCGATCCCACCAATCTGACGCCCTACGCCGACGAGTTCCGGCACACGCGGGACGATGGCGAGGTGCGCTGGACGGAGGGCCATACGCTCATTCATTTCGAGGGCATCGGGCACGAGCGACGCGCCGTCAGAATGGTCGGTACGGCTCAGGACATTACTGAACGCAAGCGGCGCGAAGAAGAACGCAAGGAGCGGGCGGAACGCGAGTACCTCCTCATGCGCGAGGTCAATCATCGCGCCAAGAACATGCTCAGCGTGGTGGACGCGATCGCTCACCAGACCGCAGCCAAAACTCCCGAAGATTTCATCGAGCGCTTCTCGGACCGCATCCAGGCGCTCTCGGCCAATCAGGACTTGCTTATACGGAACGCATGGCACGGGGTCGAGACCGAGGACCTCGTTTGCGCCCAGCTCGCCCCCTTTCGCCGATCACATCGGCTCTCGTATCGTGGTGCGCGGCCCCAAGTTGCGTTTGAATGCAGCTCCGGCGCAAGCTATCGGCCTCGCGCTTCACGAACTCACCACTAACGCCGGAAAATACGGGGCGCTATCGAAGGATACGGGTCGCCTGGATGTCAGCTGGGGGACCGAGGGCCGCACCTTCACAGTGACGTGGACGGAACGCGATGGGCCGCAGGTGTCTCCACCGCAGCGGCGCGGGTTTGGGACGATCGTTATGCAAGAGATGGCCCAGCGCAGCGTGGGCGGCAAAGTCGATCTTGCTTATGCCCCCTCTGGGGTGACCTGGCGCTTGACCTGCCCGGCAGCGAACGCGCTGGAGCCCTACGAGAATGCGGATCATAGGCTCCAAGCAACCAAACCAGCCTCTGCACCCGCGGGTCACGCTTGATGCGGTAGACGGCCTGCCGGTTTTCTTCGCGGCGTGAGCGGTGCCCACTGCCTGTTGGCCGCAGCACGGCGCGCGCCCTTGCGACAAGCCCGCCTTGTGGCGCTGCGGCGCCTTGCGTCCTTGGGCGTCCTGCAGGGCAAGGCAGGCCCGCGATCCGCGCTCCCGCGGCACCCAATCTTGGCGTTGTTTGTATTGGCGTGGTCCACGTCAGACCCGTTCGATGATTTTTTCGCCGAACAAGCCTTGAGGCCAAAACAACAGGAAAATGAGGGCGATCGCGTAGGCGAGCCAGCTCTCGATGCCACTGCCAAAGAGCGGCCCCCAGTAGAACTCGCCGAGTTTCTCGCTCACCCCGATGATGACGCCGCCGACGATCGCGCCCGGCACCGAGGTGAAACCCCCCAGCACGAGCACTGGCAGCGCCTTGAGCGCGACGATTTCGAGCGCGAACGAGACGTTGGAGCGCGCGCCCCACATGATGCCGGTCGTGAGCGCCACAATCCCGGCCGCGAACCACACGATGACCCAAATCTGCTCCAACGAAATCCCCACCGAAAGCGCGGCCTTGTGGCTGTCAGCGACCGCTCGCAAGGCGCGTCCGACCCGCGTATGCTGAAAGAACACCGCGAGAGCCGCCACCATCAGCGCGGCGATGACGGCCGCCGCAATGTCGATCTTCTGCAGCGTCGCTGAGCCGCCCAGCACTGGCAAATCGATCGCGCCGGCGGGAAGATAAAGTTCGTCGGTGATCATCACCTTGGGTTCGCCGCCGAACACGAACTCGCCGAACCCGACGAGGAAGGAGGTCAGCCCGAAGGTCGCCATGAACAGGATGATCTCGGGCTGGTTGACGAGCGGGCGCAGGATGACGCGCTCGACTGCGAACGCGAGCGCGAGCATGACGCCAAGCGCTAGGATGAGCGCCGCGACGGCCGGTATCCCGAATTCGTGCAGGCCAACGAGCGTGAGCGCCCCGAACACCACCATGATGCCCTGCGCAAAATTGAAAACGCCCGAGGCCTTGTAGATCAGCACATAGCCGAGCGCGATCAGCGAATAGAGTACGCCGGCGACGAGCCCCTCCCACAGTGTCTGGACCAGAAGGTCCGGGGCCGTCCCCATTTGCACGAACGGATCGATGAAGATTTTGTAAAGGAGGTCCATTCCTTACCGTGCCACGCCCAGATAGGCGTCGATGACGCTGGGGTCGCGCTTGACCTCGTCCGGCGTACCGTCCGCGATCTTGCGGCCGTAGTCCAGCACGACGACGCGGTCCGACAGGTCCATCACCACGCCCATGTCATGCTCGATCAGCGCAATCGTGATGCCGAACTCCTGCCTGAGGTCAAGAATGTAGCGCGACATGTCCTCCTTCTCCTCGAGATTCATGCCTGCCATGGGTTCGTCGAGCAGCAGGAGGTTCGGCTCCAACGCCAGCGCACGGGCGAGTTCCACGCGCTTCTGCAGGCCGTAAGGCAGCCGGCCGACCGGGACCTTGCGGACATGGGGGATCTCGAGGAAGTCGATGATGTCCTCCACCTTGCGGCGGTGAGCGACCTCCTCGGCGAGCGCCGGACCGAACCGCAACATCTGCCAGAAAAATCCGCGG
>JASHYD010000573.1 GCA_030043175.1 Xanthobacteraceae bacterium
ATCCGGGGTCGTGGTGCCCCAACGAAATCAACAGGTTAGTACAAGTCACTTGTCCGACGTTGCTAAGTGGCTGACTTTGTTGGTGGGCGCATGACGTTTGGGGCGGTAGCGAGTTCGATGAGGCGGTTCACGTCGCGTTAAGGGGCTGAGCGTTGCCCTTTTGGTCGAACGGTGAATGGCGCAAAGGCGATCCTCATCCTTCGTTTTCTCACGTTGTCGGTTGCGCCGGGAGGCGGGCGCGATATGCACAGCCCCTAGGAGCTATGGTGTCACGGTAGGAAACGGTCCGTCCCATCATCAAAGTGTCTTTTCCTGATCGGAGGCTGAGCCGTGGTCGGATCTGATGTAAAATCCGAAAATGCTATGAACACGATCGTCAAGGTCAATGGGCGAGATTATGCCGTTCCCGAGCGGCCGACCGTGGTGATTGTGGTCGACGGCTTCGACCAGGCCTATCTCGAAGACGGCTTCGCCAATGGCACGCTGCCGACCATGAAGTCTTTCAACAAATACGGGTTCGTTGGCATCGCCGATTGCTCAATGCAAAGTACCACAAACACCAACAACACTTCGATCGTGACTGGGGTGCCACCGGCGGTACACGGCATCAACGGCAACTATTACCTCGATCCGGGGCACTGGCAAAGAGATAATGATTACAGATGCCCGCCGACTGCGCTGCGACGTCATTCTTGGGGTAATGAGCCATGCCGGCGTGCACACCGCGGTACCACGGCCAGGGACAAATTGCTCAGGGTGTTGGCGCATGGGATGTCGGGCATTGGCTTTTCGTCTGAACATGCCCACAAGGTCAATCGTGCGGATAACGGAATCGAAAATGTCGAGGCACTGGTCGGACGACCGCAACCCGATCAGTATTCGGCGGACCTTTCGCTGTTCGTGCTTGATGCCGGCGTGAAACTGTTGTCGTCCGCTCGACCGGATCTGATGTATTTGTCGACCTCCGATTATGTGCAGCACAAGCACGCTCCCGGTGAACCCGAAGCGGACGCCTACCACCAAGCGGTGGACACCAGCATCGCCAGGCTGATTGAGCTCGGCGCCACTGTCGCTGTCACGGCCGATCATGGCATGAATGACAAGACCGCCCGCGACGGCACGGCAAATGTCATCTACCTCGAAGATAAGCTCAATTTGCGCTTCGGCGCCGGCACGGTGCGGGTGATCTGTCCGATCGCGGATCCATTCGTGCGGCATCATGGTGCGCTGGGATCGTTCGTGCGGGTGCATCTTCGCAGGCCAGCGGACGTCCAGGCCATGATGACGTTCACGCGAACACTGCCTGGCATCGAATTGGTTCTCGATAAGCAACACGTCTGCGCGCAATTCCAGTTGCCGCTTGACCGAGAGGGGGATTTCGCCGTGTTCAGCGATCGAAACACGGTCGTTGGGGCGCGCCCAGAGGATCACGATCTCAGCCAATTGGGGGGCCGTCGCCTTCGCTCTCATGGCGGTCTCGGAGAACAGAAGGTTCCGTTCCTGCTGTCGCGGCCACTCAACGCGGCGTATCGCGGGCGCGCGAATGACGGACCTTTGCACAACTACGACATTTTTGACTTTGCACTGAACGGCGTCGAGTAGCGCTGCCGGAACGAGGCTGAGCTTCGCGTGATGTTGAGGATGACAATCGCCACCTACCCGGTCAGTTTCGCCGCGATCAGCGGTGATCATAGGTATACGCTGCGCCGGCCGAGGACACGCAGCACCGCCGTGGCAGTGCGCCAGGATGGCGTCGGCGAGCAGCACCAGCGTGCCGCCAGGTCGGATGGTCAACGGATCGGCACAGGGAGCGAGCCCATCGGTGAAACGTGGCGGCAGCGGATCAGAAACGCTGGGGAATCCCATCTGCAGAATCCAAACGCCAAACCGCGGCAATCTTGCCGGTTCACAAAAATTGATTCGGTAGCCAGTCGCCGGCCTGCGAGGCTCATCAGTCTCGGCAGCGGTGTCCATTCAGCTACGACGCTGGCAGCGCCATCCCATCCCCATCCGCTTTGCGTCGGCGCTGCGCCTTTCGACGGCGCCGATTTTCGCATCAGGTTCTTGGAGAGCGCTATCAGCCAACCGCCGGAAATGCTGAATCAATCAACGCGGTCTCGTCCTTTAATGTGATCCCGGTGCATTTCCGTCGTCTAGCTTCTGTGCAAAGGTGCATTAAACGCCTGGCAGCTTCCGGGTAAGTCAGCCCTTCAGGGCGAATATTGGACAAGCAATTTCGCTCAGCATTCGTGCGGCCGACGGCGGGATTCCACGTAAGATAAACTCCCAGACTATCCGGCGACGTTAGTCCAGGGCGCTCTCCGATCAGGACGGCAACGAGCGCGGCGTCGAGTTCGTGCCCGATTTCATCGCCAATTGCAACGCGGCCTTGTTGAACAACTATAATGGGACCCACATGCCATTGATTGCGGTTCAACTCGGGCAAGGCGTGATCTAGAAGCGGTAATGCATGTCGATGAACAGCTCGCGCCGAGAGGCCATCTGCAAGAACGAACACCACGTCATAGTTGCGGCCCGCGGCGCCAAGACGAGTCCGAGAGCTTTCCTCTAAGCGGCGACCACGGTCAGGGCGTGCGAGGTAAACGTGACGATCACTTGCAGCGCTGCGTAATAGCAGTGCTTGGAGGCCTCGTTCGGCAAGGCCGCGAAGAATCAACTCGGAGTCAAGCAATTCGCCGACTGCGTCCCTGGCCTCGGCATGAGCGAGCTGGAAAGCAAGAAGCTCTCTTGTTGCAATTGATGATCCCGATCGCGCCAATCCAATGCGAGCTGGCGTCGCGGCGCGCAGCAGCTTCCAGCGCGGGTCACCCTCGTTTGTGAGTGCCGACATTGTCAACCTGATCCAATAATGGCACGAAGCGTGACGGCAGCAAGTCAGATCTGATGAGACCTTGATCGGTCATTAACCCCAAATTAGCAAGCCAGTCAGCGAACTCCGGCGCTGGGGCAAGGCCGAGGATCTGTCGCACGGAGATTACGTCGTGATAGGACGTACTTTGGTAGTTGAGCATGATGTCATCAGCTCCGGGGACGCCCATCACATAAGTAACACCCGCAACTGCTAGCAGCGTCAGCAGAGTGTCCATATCGTCCTGGTCTGCCTCGGCATGGTTCGTGTAGCAAACATCACACCCCATCGGTAAGCCAAGGAGCTTTCCGCAAAAATGATCTTCCAATCCGGCCCGGATGATTTGCTTGCCATCGAAAAGATACTCCGGACCGATGAACCCGACCACCGAATTAATAAGGAGCGGATTGAAGACCCGCGCCACTGCGTAGGCACGGGCTTCTAGTGTTTGCTGATCGCAGCCATGATGCGCGCCTGCCGAGAGCGAACTCCCCTGACCCGTTTCAAAGTACATAACATTGTCACCAAGCGTGCCCCGGCGCAACGCCAATGCCGCCTCACGAGCTTCACGCAAAATCGCGAGGTCGATGCCAAAGCTGCGATTGGTGGCTTCCGTACCGGCTATAGATTGGAAAACAAGGTCCACAGGCGCGCCTTGATTGGCGAGCGCAAGCGTTGTGGTAACGTGAGTCAGCACGCATGACTGGGTCGGTACCTCGAGCCGATTACGAAGATCATCAATCAGGCGCAGGAGCTCATAGCAACGTTCAAAGCTATCCGTGGCAGGGTTTATGCCGATAACGGCGTCGCCACATCCAAGAAGAAGGCCGTCGAGTGTGCTGGCTAGCACGCCCTTTTGATCATCGATCGGATGATTGGGTTGGATGCGCGAGGATAGTCGCCCGGCGAGGCCGATGGTATTTCGGAACTTGGAAACGATCCGACATTTAGCAGCGATTGCAATGAGGTCTTGATTGCGGCATATTTTGGCAACAGCAGCTACCATCTCTGGAGTAAGGCCTGGCCGCAGTGCAGACAGGCTTTGAGTCGTAGCGTCATCCGATAGCAGCCAGTCACGAAATCCACCCACGGTAAGATGAGCGATCCGCGCAAATGCGGTTCCGTCGTGAGTGTCGAAGATCAATCGCGTTACTTCGTCCTGCTCGTACGGAATAATAGCTTCATTCAGGAAGGTCTTAACAGGTACGTCGGCAAGTGCCATCTGCGCCGCGACCCGTTCTGCAGCGGTTGCGGCGGCAATACCGGCGAGGCAATCACCCGATCGTAACGGCGCGGCCTTTGCCAACAAGCATTTGAGGTCCGGGAAGACGTACCGTGTTCCTTTGATGATTGTCGCGAAGTTCATTCGAGAGTCATCTTTCATTTTCGCGATCTAAAACACACCAGTTGTTATTTATATCCCATAACACCGGCGCAAAGGTGAAGATCCTGACCGACGATAATGACATCGCAACTGGCGTTTTGAGAGGTTGCCGGCGAGCCGATCGCTGAGCGCTGCCCTCAAGCTTGGCTCTCGGCCCGCTGTTGCTTGGGCAGCGCCCTCTCCTTGTCCTCCGGCGCAAGTGGGATAGGGTCGCGAGGAGGGGCATTGTGACCGCTCTCGAGCTGATCGAATGCAAAGAGCAAAGCGGCAACACGATTGACTGCAGCCCGCCAGTCCGAGAATCTCTGAAAGTTGTCCACCAGCCAATTGAACGCCGTCTGCAACGTGACGAACGCGGCTGCCGCCTGGGTGAGTTCACCGAGCGTCATGGTGCCAGCAAGGTATTTTGGGGCGCATAAAATCCATGCGCAGACGGGCGCCAGCAACACATCCATCTGCGAGACCATGGTCGTTCTCATGAGCTGCCAGCACAGCTGGCGCCAACGTTCGAGCACCTGGCGGAGCGCCAACCAGACAGCGCTGCGTTGTGTGGATCCCTCTTCGGCATGGCCGCCGCCCTCGCCTGATTCACGGATCTTTGAAGCGGCTGCCAGCATCTCGGCTTCAGCCTGATTCTCGCTCTGGATGATCGTCGGCAATTTGCGGCCAATGATCATCATCGCGGTCGTGAAGAACAATGCATAAAGGCCGACGCCTAGCACCAGAAAGCCCGGTATCGTCACCCGGTGCACACCTGCCACGACCGTGAGACTGCCCCCTACCGTCCACAGCACGCCGGTGAACACAGCGGCCGTAGTCAAGGCAGTAAAAAGTCCGAGCGCCATATCGACCGGGGCGTCGGTTGCGGTCCGCGCGTCGACGCAAATGCGGTATTCAGCATTCTGGTGCTCGCCGGTCACAAACTGCAGGCCGCGGTAGCGGCCGTCCTTGAGCCA
>JASHYD010000574.1 GCA_030043175.1 Xanthobacteraceae bacterium
GACGGAGGTCTCCAAGTTGGAAGCCAACCAGACCCAAGTTACGGCCAGGGTCATTGCGCAGGCGAAACCAGAATCGCCGGGACTTCGCAAAGCTGGTGATGTGGTGAGTCGGGGCGCCGTTCAACCAGGTATGGACGACTTTGCGATATTGTGGTTGCTATTCAGGACCTTCCTGCCGCAAGCGGTCGGACTCATCCTGATGTTGGGGCAGCGGAATTCCTGACGCCTGCCCTTAGTGACCTAACGGGCCAGACATTTGACCGATTGACCGCCCTCGGGGCTCGCACCCGGTCGGCCCGGTGCGCCCGCGCTACATATCTCCACACCGCCGCTGTGCCAGCGGCCGCGGCACCACCGAGGCTCGCAATGAATTCGCGACGTCTCATCTGCAATCCTCAAGTTTCAAAAACTCTAGAAAATTGAACTTTTGCACGCCACGCTGGTCTCTGACAGAGACTCACAAAATGGGGCACTACGGAATGATATCGCCTTGGGAGAGGCGTGGGAAGGGGCTTCGCTGATCGGCCGGTGGTGCTGGCGGTGCCTCGCCCTCGCAAGCCCATGGACGGGCTGCGGTTCAAAACCGCTTGGCAGGCCGAAACCGAAGCGGCGCCCAGTCGCTACGTGGCCGAGCTGTTGGACATCGGTACAATTCCGAGCGGCAATTTGGAGGCTGATAGCGCTAACGTGTGATCCTCTGGCAATTGCGCTGACGCCTCGACATCGGCGCGGTGATATTGACCAGCTAAAGATGATGCCAGGTACTGGCGGAGGTGGATCGCTATGGAGCCCTCGCTCGCAGAATTGCTTCATGATTGGCACGATTTTTATGTCCTCGTCGGCACCGCGTCGGCCACGCTGGTCGGCCTGATGTTCGTTGCAGTGTCGATCGGCACGGCGATCTTCAACGAAGATCACAGTGCCGCGATGGCGGCATTCATCACGCCCAATGTTACGCACTTTGCCGCCACGTTGTTCGCCTGTTTGCTGGTCGCCATACCGACCCACAGCTGGCACACCCTGGGTGCCCTGCTTGGAGCCGGGGCGCTTGCCGGCTCGATCTATTGCGGGGGATTGGTGGTCCAGATCATCATCAATCATCGGTTCAAAGTCGATCGGATCGACCGGCTGTTCTATGCGCTGCTGCCGCTTGTGGGATATCTGCTCGGCCTGATAGCGGCGGTGCTGCTCGTCATGCAAGCCGCCGCGAGCGCCAACCTGATCGCCGCAGCGGTTATGACGTTGCTTTTCGCCGCCATTCGTAATGCCTGGGACATGATGGTTTGGATCGTGATTAAGACGCCATCGGGTGGGATGCCTCCACCCTAGCAACGAATTAGTTCAAACATGACCGGAATCCGCTCTAATGGCCATAAGGGGGATGACCAAATGCGAAGAGCTTACGGCCGCGCTGCTCGACCCGGCCGCGGCGTTCTTGCTGTTGGCCGCAACATCGGCGCCGCGGTAGACCTGCGTGCGGAGCGCTTACGGCCATTGCGCTTGAGATCACCGTCGATGATTTCGCCTTTGCGGCGCGTCCTCGTTGTCGCCACCAACCGGTTGGCCGAAGCCGATCGAGGGCTAGAGTTCGCAGCGGGACACCAGCTTGACCAGCCGCAGGCCAGGTCCTGGCGAGCATGATCGGTAGGCTTGTCGATGACGGCGATCTCCAGACGCCGCACCGGATGCCGATCAAGAAGAAGCCGCCTGCGCCATCGGTGCGGCGTTGGACGGCCATCAAGCGTAGGGTGGTCAAACCGTGACCCGCCACAAGGGCGAACTCACAACGCAAATCGTCCTCAAAGAAAGTGCGGCGCCGGATCGTTGGTCGTAGTTTGGGGGCAGGGGAACGCCAAGCCAACCGGATCGCCGCAGTCACAATGGCTAACTGGGCTCGCTTTCTGGAGCGAACCACGTTGTAGACTCGACAGAGCCGGGTTGGTTCCATTCCGGGAACCGATCACGGCCACTTGATTTCGTTCCCCGCGACCACTCTGCGGCCATGAGCGCGCGGCCAGCATGGACGCTGGCCCGCTGACGCCCCGGTACCTTCCTTCGGTCCGCGTACGCGTTGCAGCCGTTGCGGCAAACTTGGTGCGACGGCTGTGTCTAACTGGGTCGAGTAGGCCGACAGATTACCGGGGCCCGGCGATGATGTTGTCGAGACGAGCATGGACAAGGCCGCGAGACTCGATCACGACCACGCCAGCGGCGCGGCTGTCAGGATGGCGGTAGGTCAACCAGAGCGTTCAATCCGGTCGATGCGACCCCGGCCCTCGGGAAACGAGCGACGATAAAGGGCCGGCGCCGCGTGAGCCTTCTGGTGCGGTCTTCACGCTATCGGCTCGCGCTGGCCCAGCGGCGGCGCTCGGGCTGGCGCACCGGCGGGCTCCGCAGGCGCGCTGCCCAGCCCCGTTTGGAATATGCAGGGAGTGGTTGCGAACTTGTTTTCCAGGAACGATCTGCCATTGCGCCGACGGCCGCGGCTTCGGCACGGCGATCATCAGCCTCGAAAGCCACATTTGGTCCGTAATACCTTCGAAAGCTGTCGTGCCTAGGCGGTCGAGAGCTCACCGTGCTAAGCGCCAACAACCGACTCCCGCGGGCACACCGGCTGAGCGAAGCGGTTGAATCAGCCGGATAATTTCTCCCCGGCTGATTTGAAGTGCGGCTTCGCCGAAGGACTACGCACACTTGCTGCGCGTTTTTCACACGGCCTGGGGCAGTAACGGTCCTTGCTGGTCACCAAGGCAACGGAGCCCAATCAATGTTTTGCGGACAGCCTCGTCGAGTGGCGTGTGCGGTTCGGCGCCGAGTACCGCCCTCAAATGCTCATTCCCCATCCGTGCTGGCGTAATCCACAGGTAGCGCATTTCCGCGACTTCCCGAAACAACGGCACAAAGGGCGACAGCAGCCGCATCAGCCGCCAGGGCATTGGGCGGACTTTGACCCTTGGATTGCCGGCGGTCCGCCGGATCGCGTCGATGATCTGAGTGCCGTCCGCGTCCCAATGGCCCTCCATGTGGAACACCGCGAAGCTTTTGAGGCTGGCAGATCTTTCCATGAGTAGGCCGATCGTCTCCGCCACATCGGGCAGATACGCCCATTGATGACCGATGCCTGGCGCGCCCGGATAGGTAATTGTCGAAACAGGCTTGTGCGGCTTCACAAGTGCTTGCGAGAACCAGTTATTCGCGGTGCTCGACCCGAAGAAATCGCCGGCACGAACAATCAGGACTTTGCATCCCGCCGATGCCGCGGCACGAAGGCGCCTCTCCATCTCAGCGCGAATTCTACCCTTGGCCGTGACAGGGTTTTGTGGCGAGTCCTCGTGCAGGTCAGGAAGCACATCCGGCCCGAAGTTATAGACGGTGCCGGGCAGGACGATCAGGGCGCCATTGGCCTGCGCGGCCGCGATTGTATTGTCCAGCATGGGCAGCACCAGCTTGGCCCAGTTGCGGTAGCCGGGCGGATTGACGGCGTGGATGATTACGGAAACGCCGGAGGCAGCCCGTGCGACGTCGGTCGCGGACATCGCGTCGCCCGGGAGCCAATGCAGGCCCGGCGTCTTGCGTGCAGCCGCCAGGGCGTCGGGATTTCGATGCAGAGCCCGCACGTTCCACCCGCGCGTTCGCAGAAGCTTCGCCACTTCACTGCCAATTCCGCCTGTGGCACCAAGGACAAGCGCGGTCCGATTGATCGTCATGGGTGTCTCCATTGAGTAGGATCGAATGTGGTGAAGATGGCGGCTTTCGCGACTAAACGAAATTGCCGAAATATGTGGCAATGATATACGTAAATATATGAGCTCACCCGAACCCGACTGGAACCTCTATCGCAGCTTCCTGGCCGTCATGCGGGAAGGATCGCTGTCTGGCGCTGCGCGAGCGCTTGGCCTGACGCAGCCGACAATTGCCCGGCACATCGAGGCACTCGAACAAAGCATCGACTTGGAGTTGTTCATCCGCTCGCAGCAGGGACTGAGTCCGACCGAAGGAGCGCTCGAGTTGAAGCCCTATGCCGTGTCGCTGGCAGCAACGACCGCCGCCATGATGCGAGCTGCGTCCGGGCAGGGTAAGGCCGTCAAAGGAACCGTGCGCGTCAGCGCGAGCGAGATCGTGGGAGCGGAAGTCCTGCCACCCATATTCACGGGCCTGCGCGAACGGCATCCCCAGCTCGAGATCGAGCTCGTGCTCTCCAATACGGTCGATAATCTTCTGAGGCGAGAGGCCGACATTGCGGTGCGCATGGTCGAGCCCGCGCATGAGGCCCTGGTGATCAAGCGCATCGGCACCGTAACGATCGGACTGTATGCGCATCGCCGTTATCTCGACCGCGCCGGCCGGCCGCGCACGCTCGATGCCCTCCAGAAGCACAGCCTGATCGGGTTCGATCGGGAAACTCCGGAGATCCGCAGCATGCGCCAGCGCATCCCGGGACTCGAGGCGGCCGTTCATTTTGCTTTCAGGACGGACAGCGACATCGCGCAGCTGATGGCGATCCGGGCAGGGTTCGGAATCGGCTTCTGCCAGGCGGCGCTGGCGCGGCGTGACCCCAATCTCGAGCGCGTGCTGCCGGGGGCATTCCAGTTCAAGCTTGGCGTATGGCTGGCGATGCATGAGAATCTCCGATCGACGCCGCGCTGCCGCGCCGCCTTCGACGGACTTGCGATCGGCTTGACCTCACACGTCGATTAACAAAATCGGCACAGCGTCAGGCTCGCTCATCGTGCTCCATTCGGTAGAGACGGCAGCTTATATGAGGCGAGTCAAGCGGTGCTTCGTCGGTAGTATGCGGTGTTTTTATTCGCAGGCATTAGAGCGGCATTACAAGCACGGCAGCCCACAGTTGACGGATGGGAATGATCGTCAAGCCCCGAAGCCGCGAGGGCGCGCTGAAAGCGCCGGGCTTTACGACCATCCCCATCCCTGAAACCATAATGAGTCCGTTGTCTACGACATGGGGCCCACGTTCTCCGTTTTGCGGGATGACGCCATGTGATTCTCCAAGGCTGAAGCCCATTGCACGCGGCAGCTCAC
>JASHYD010000575.1 GCA_030043175.1 Xanthobacteraceae bacterium
GATGCTGCGTTTTTTTGAGAAATCGACGGTGCCGACGTCGAAGATCAGCTTGAACTTGCGATCGAGGGTGGCTTTGCGAACAGCGCGGCCGACATCGGCATAGGTGAGCTTGGGCGAGTAGTTGAGACCGAGTTGCTCGGCGTTTCCCTTGTCGTCGGTATCTGTGACGATGTACCAGACGGTTTGGCCAGATTTCATAGCGCCTTCATAGAGCGGCAGGACGATTGTTCCATTCTGGAGGTCGACTTTGCCGGATTTTAGATTCTGATACTCGCCGATGAGTTCACGCTGAACCGACGACGGCTGCGGGCCGAAATACGTCGCGGGCACATCAGCCCCGATTGCCGCTGGGGCGGGATTGATTTCCGCGGCGTCCTGAGCGAAGGCCGAACTCCCGCAAGCCATCAGAGCAGCAATCGCAACGGCAGCACTCTCGATCCAAGTTGGGGCAGCACTCCGATCGCAAGAGTGCTGAGGCCCTGCCACAATACACGTCTTCATGAGCTTCTCTCCGGGTGGAACATTGACTTTAATTCGGCCTGGACTTGGAATGCTTTGAAACGAAGTACGGCCGTTCCCTCTACGGCGTAAGCGATGAGCGGGTTCATCCTCGTGCTTGTATTCCGAGCGTCGTTGGCGAGCACGACGAGCGCTCATCTCCAAAACGGGCGTGCACCTGCTATGTCACAGGCTCGTTCAGATCACGCCCGCACCTGTATTCGGAGCGGTGGCCGACCACCGGCTCCCGTGTCTTCACGCGAGCGAACGAGTTCATCAATAAGCCCAGGAACTGATAGAGGTGAAATGCCTATTCGCTATCGACGCAATAGCCGCCGTCTATAGAGTCGGCCCGGAGCGCCCGGGGCGATTGATGGCGATATTCTCCGGCCCGCAAGGGTTTGAGCTTGAGCGCGCGCGGCGTCGCGAACAGAGACGCGAACATGATTCTTCAGATTGGCAAGGGACGCGAGATCACATCGCCATTGCGACGCCATTCCGATCGTTGTTCACTACTCTCATGATCGGGCTAATTGCATGAGTTGCCGACCTCTGTGCCGACTGCCCCGCAGCATAGCAGCAGTTTCGTTCGATGTGGTCGGCCTCGCCGGTGGGCAACTCACGATGATCCAAACTGCTTGCGTCGGAAGTTCGGCATGACCGCGAATGTTGGAAGGAATACGCTGGACGAGGCCTTCAGGCGCATTCGCGACCTCGACGCGTCCTTGCAAAGGCAACTGCACACCTTTGCCGAGACGGCAAGGCGGGAACGTCCTGAATTTGCTGCCGCGGTCGACCGGCTCGTCGCCCGGCTTCGGCAATATGGCGCCGGCGAAGCAGCGCCGAAGATCGGCGATTCAATGCCGTCATTCGTCTTACCCAATGAAAGCGCGCAGATGGTTAGTCTGGAGGAGCTCCTCGACCGGGGACCCGTGGCCGTGACCTTCCACCGCGGACACTGGTGCCCCTATTGCCGCATCAACATCAATGCATTGGTGGAGGCGCACAAGGCATTGCCTGCCGGTGCCGAGATCGTCGCCATCATGCCCGACCGGCAGAAATTCCTGCCTGAGATCAAAGGGCAGTCCCAGGTGCCGTTCCCTATCCTCATCGACGCAGATAACGGCTACGCCATGTCTCTGAATCTGACAATCTGGGTGGGCGCGGAAATACAGAAGATGATGGAGGGCCGCCGCCTGGATCTTCCGACGTTCCAGGGAAATAGCTCCTGGGTGCTCCCGATCCCCGCGACGTTTGTTATCGGTCGGGATGGGCTGATCAGGGCACGCTTCATCGATCCGGACTATCGCAATCGGATTTTGATTTCCGACATGCTCGCCGCGATGTTTTGATTAGTGCGCAAACCGAGCAAGCTAGTGTAGGGTGACAAAATCGTATTGCAGGGTGCCCAGGGCAAAACCGCGTTCAGACGATTTCCCTGCGCTAGCCGACGAGGCGATTCGAATCCGTAGCGGGCCCGGAGCGTTGCTCGGCCAAACGAGCGGCAATGGCCTTGTTGCCGAACCATTTTTTTCGCATCGCCTCGCGCACCATCGCGCCGACACCGGGCGAATAGGGTCGACCGCGTACAGTGACCAGATTCACTTTTCGCCAGAACTCGGGCTCGATGACGGGTAGCGCGACGATGCCGGGATGGTGCGCGGCATTTTCAGGCATGAACGCAAAGCCGAGCCCCGCAGCAACCATAGCCAAGGTCCATTCGTCGCGCTCACTCCAGTACGTGGGCGTGCAAGTCACGCCTTTTTCCTTGAGGATATGATCGGCGTAGCCGGCGAACTCGCAATTTATTCGATGGATATAGCATTCCCCGTCCAGCTCTCGGACCGGGAAGGCGCGCTGGCCCGCGAGCCGATGCCCGCGATGGACAGTGATAACCATCTGCTCGGCAAACAGCGGCATGACATGCAGGCGCTCGTCGAGCTCCTCGCCCGGTAATGCGTAGATTACGACCTCGAGATCGCCGGCGAGCAGGCGCTCCCGTAATTCCCGAGCGTTTGCATCGCATAGTCGCAGCTCGAGCCCATCATGCCGCGTCTTCAGAGCAGCAACGAGATCGACGATCTCATCCGGCGATATAGTACTCATGATTCCCAGCTTGAGGGGCACTCTCTTGAGCTGCTTGATATCCTGGGACAGGCGCTTTGCCTTGACGGCGGCCTCGTACACGGTTTCCAGATGAGGGTGCACCATCTCGCCCAGATTGGTAAGATGCGTGAGGTGCCGCTCGCGGTGAAAAAGTGGCCCACCAAGCTCCCCTTCGAGCAGCTGGATGGCACGCGAGAGCGAAGGCTGCGACACGTTGCACTTTTCCGCCGCGCGTGAGAAGTTCAATTCCTGAGCGATGGCAAGAAAATAACGGACTTGATGCATTTCCATGAAGATCTCACGGGTAAGGTCGATGATGATCGGAATTGTGGTCGGTTCCCTTTGCGCAGCGAGCCCGACGATCGTACCGCAGCGACGAGCGGCTCGATCTTGAGGTGACAAGTTTGGTGGCCAGGATGCCGCTGTCGGCCCGAAGCTCGATAGCGACGTTGCGGCCCTTGAGATAACCCAATCCAACGAGCCCTTCGCGGAACGCGCCGTAGTAGCTTTGCACCCTGGGAGATTCAAGCGAACCCATCGCGAGGTAACCTATTCGCGCGACGAACCGGACCGCCTCAAAGGCGGCCCCCCCGCGAGACAATTCTGAAAGAGGCCCGAGCGCCACCAATCAATTTTACCACCGTTTGAAGTTTGAAGCGCAGCGAAGCATCAGCCGTATGCAGCTAGCCTCCGTCATCGGAGTCACCCAAGATTCGGGGTTCTTGCGAGCATCAAGGCGCGGCTTAGGGCCCCGATGCGGATCGCCAATACCCGATTTTAGCGGCCTTCGAGCGATTGCTGCTTGCCGGACTCACGGCTCACTTGGAATCAGGTACGCCCACCCTTCGAATATACGGTGCCAAGGCACACTGGGGTGCGCAGCTGCAATCGCCGAGTGACGCCCTACTTCGAACGCCACGGCAAAAGCGTCGCTGTTTTCATCCGCCTCGCGACGCCCCGCTTCATGCGAGCCGCTTGACCAAGCCAAGCCATTTGCTCTTGAATCTCAACCGCTTGTCCCGCGGAGGAAGGTTCTCGCGCTGGTCGTCCCGAATCACGCGGCGTTCATCGGAAGACGCGTAATCGTCGGTGAAATCGGCGCTTCCACAAACAAGAGAGAGACAATGGACCGTCTGGACGCGATGGTGATTTTGGTCGCTTCGGCGCAAGAAGGCAGCTTCTCGGCAGCCGGCCGCAAGCTCGGCATTCCGCTTCCGACTGTGAGCCGCAAGGTCGCCGATCTTGAATCATACCTCAAAGTAAAGCTGTTCGTACGCTCAACGCGCAGGCTTGTCCTGACTGAAGTGGGTGCCGGTTATCTCGCTGCGTGCAAGCGCATTCTCGAATACGTGAACGAAGCCGAAACTCAAGCGGCCGGCGAATACAACGTACCCCGGGGCGATCTAGCCCTAGCGGCACCGATTGTACTCGGGCGCCTCTTTGCACTCGATGGCGGCTTTGAGCTGATCCGCCATCGCATGATCGGGCGAGTGGTAGCTTAGAAACCAGCGCCGCATAGGGACCGGCATCAATTTCGAGAACTGATTTCTGTGGATCAAAGCAGGAAAAGGTGCCGGACGGAATGGGCTTGGCGCTCATTTTGCGGAGCAGCGATCCGAGACCGCGGAGGTCAGCATCGGGTCACTTTCAGACCAAACCGGAGGCTTTATCGTTGACCGTCTATTGGTCCGGTCCTCCTACATGAGTTGACGTGTCACCCGCTTGGTCGCCGCCGGCTGCCCGCCGGCAACCGCTTCCCACTGATGCTCCCAGCAAAGGTCCCCGTGTCTTCCGCCTTGGCAAAGCGAGACTAGCCTCTGACATGGTGCGCTCCATGTTGCGGGCTAGGCCGCGCCGAGTGGTCTCAAGACTGCGGTTGGGCGATATTGCTCGATAGATCTCCAGACGCGGAGGCGTTTTGGCTCAACAACTCCGGTCCTGAGACGCAAGATAAGCAATTTAGCGCCGCCCTCGAAGCGCTGATCGGCATCGGGCCGAAGGATGAGTTGGAGGGGATGATGGCGGCGCAACTGATCGCCGCCCACAATGCGGCGATGGAGTGCTATCGGCGCGCCATGATTGACGGGCAGACCTCGGAAAGCCGGCGCGAGAACCTTACCCAGGCGAACAAGCTCTCACGCACCTATGCGACGCTGCTAGAAGCCCTCAATCGCCATCGCGGCAAGGGCCAGCAGAAGGTGACTGTGGAGCACGTTCACGTCCATTCGGGCGGGCAGGCGGTGGTGGGCGTCGTGGAGCCTCCTGGGGGCAGGGATCGCGCGAAATTGGAGAATCAATCCCATGCCGGGCAAATTGGCTATGCACCTCAGTCGGAGATGTGGTGCCCACTGCCGGACGACAGGGCAGCCGTGCCAACAGGCGGCGATGGCAAACGGCCGCTGCCGGATGCACGGCGGAACAAATCCGGGTGCTCCGAAGGGGAATAGGAACGCCTTGAAACACGGCCGCTATACCGCCGAGGCGATTGCCAGCCGGCGCGAGGTCGCAGTGCTCATTCGTGCCATGCGGGCTCTGGCCGCGGTGGAGGCGAGCTGAGGCAACGCTTAATTTTCCCAACGTTCTTAACGTTCTCGGCCTTGAAACCTCGGGCCGCCTCAAGTCGATGGCGCTCAGATTTCCATAATGCGCAGTCCATCGGCGCGTAATATCCTCTACCCTAAGCAGCGGTGGGCGGAGACTTTCGAGATATCCATGCGTTACTTCCAGCTCTTGCTCTTTGTGGCAATATCTTTTTGCAACGTGAGCTGCGGTCAGTCGCCCGGACCTAGGGGCGACATTGGGCCACAAGGACCTGCTGGCGAGAGGGGCGAAGCTGGTCCGCAAGGACTATCCGGCCGGCAGGGGCCGTCAGGTCCACCGGGTCCGCCCGGACCATTGGGGCCGGCCTCCCAGACTCGAGTCACACGCGTGAACTGCTCGGAGTCCTGTCAGGTTAGTTGTGAAGCCGGCGAAGTGCTGGTGACCGCGTACTGCGGCGCAGCCAGAAAACCTGCCGTATTTCTTGGCGAAAAGGCCGCGTCCTGCGGAGTAAGACCGAACGCTTCGGATGGTCCGCTCGTTGCGATATGCGTCAGATGAAGGCGTAGAGAAGACCGAGCCACCGCAGCAGACCAGCTGGGCCGTCTACAAGGTCACCACCGGGGCATGTGGCTCAGCGCCGTCGAGGTGCTGGCCATCTGAGCGAGGCCGCGTGATTAACTACCGATAACGGATATTCCCGCTACTAATCGACCTTCGGCCCTATCGAGCGCGGTATCCGAGGGATGCGATCCAGTATCGGGACGGGCGAGGATTATTGCGAGGAGTGGCTGTCGTGCGCACGCGCGGCGGGTGATCAAAACTTCCTCATAGCCCCCCGGCTCAGTCCGCGACCCATGCTGCGGCGCGCGATGCCGAGGCTGCGCCGGAATTCGCCGGGCGTCTGTCCGATCCAGCGCCGGAAGGCGCGGACGAAATGGCTGGGGTCGGCGTAGCCGAGCTGCAGGGCGACCTGGGTTACCTGCATCTCGCCCTGCTCCAGAAGCGTCGTGGCATGCCGGCTGAGGACACGGTCCATCACCGCTTCGAAGGTGGTGTTGTGGATGCTCAGATGGCGTTGCAGGGACCGGCCCGACAGGTCCAATTTCCGGGCCACCCAGTCAACGTGCGGCCGGCCTTCGAGCAGGGCCAACTCGATGAGGTGCTCGACGCATTTCACGATGTCGCGCGGGTCAGGCACGGCGGTCTCGATTTCGACGATGCCGCCATCATCCGGCAGTCCCGGTCGGAGGCTGGGCAGTTCCAGCAACTCGGAGGAAAAGATGATCGCCGACACCGCGCCGCGCGAGAGTTCGCATGACAGCACGTCTTGCACCGCTGCTCGGCGCATGATCGGCGGTCCGATGACCTCCACCTGCGGCGGCGTCCACCGCGGTCCGGCGAAGCGCCGCAGCAGATCGAGCATGTAGCCGAGCGCCAGGATGTCGTGCTTCTGCCGTCCCACTTCGGTCGAGACGGAAATGTCGTACGTCCACCGCGCCCACGGCCCATCGACATCAAGGCGAAGACTCGTTGAGGACTGCAAAAGTGCGCCGATCAGCAGGCTGGCCCGTGCGATGGCGGCCTCGAGGCGGGGCGCCGATAACAGACGGTCTCCGTACACGCCCAGGCCGGGTATGCCGGCCTCCGACGCCAGCCGCGCCGAGAGCGCCTCGTCGCCAATTTCGCGCGAGGCATATTCCAGCAGACGGACCTGGTCGCGCAGCGGCACCAGCATCTCCGGCTGATCAATCAAGCTGAGCGGCAGTTCGGCGTGGGAAAACACCCGCGCGATGGAACCACCCCTGATTTCCACGGCGTCGGCGAGAGCGCCGTTTGAACGTGCCTTGGTGAAACCGGTTTCCTGCATTCGCCGCGGCTTTACGGTTGGAGCGGCTTCCATGAGGGCCGCCGTTGTCGCGAAGCGTCCAACGTCGTCGGAAGCCCTCTGTCGCATGGGCGGGCTTCCGTCGCGCGTATATCAATTCATCCGATCAGACTGGCGCACTCGCATGCCAGCAGCATGCCGAGTCCCGCTGGCGACCGGCAGCGACACGGTCATGAAATCACTGTAATGTCGACACTCAAGGTTTGCATGCTCGCTCATTTTGATGCTATGCGATTACCGCGTATGTATCATGCATGGCGTGAAATGGCTAGTCCGACACAAAATAGCCATTCTGGCTTGGGACCTTCTTAAGGACGAGTTTGCGTTATTAGCATGGCGCCAGTTTGTCGGGCGAGCGGCTCAGATACGGCTCAGTGCAGCTTGGCGCTTTGAGTGCGTTGTTAACGCACGCAGCGTGATGGGGTGATTAACAAGGGTGATATTGGCGTGTTGATTGGGAGGGGGGCGATGTTCAGCGCAGGGGCGGAGTGTGTCCTCGGCCTTGAGTCAAAGGCGTTAGCGCGCGGCACAAAGGCGAAGGGCCTGATCCTCGGGGCCGGTGCACTCACCCTGATGCTGTTTTCCAGCTCGGCTGCCCAGGCTCAGTGCACTGCGACCGGGTCACTCCAGGGCAGCCCGCTGAGCCCAACGGTTGCGATGGCAGTTGCGGGCGTATCGGCGTCCGTGAACGCGCTTGTTACTTCGATCAATACCGCGAACACAGCGTTCCTCACTCAGTCAAGTGCGTTCGTCGGAAGTCCAGCCAATCCTCAGCCCGACCAGGAGGGTGGCGGTGTGTGGGCCCGCGGCGTTGGCGGCCACCTCAGCACCAGCACGACCTCGACAACCGGAAACATAAGCTTTGGCGGGCCTGTGGCGGCCAACATTACTTGCGATACGCGCACGCGGGAAGACTTTGCTGGCGTTCAGATCGGCAGCGACTTTGCCAGGCTGAATCTGAACGGGTGGAACCTGCACTTAGGTTCGACGGTGGGTTACTTGGGCGCGAACACGCAAGATGGCACTCCGCCCGGTCTCAATCCCGGGCCTCCCACTTTTCGCGACAATCTGCAGATCCCGTTCGTTGGCGCTTATGCCGCCGCAAGTTACGGAGGTTTTCTCATTGACGGGCAAGTTCGCGGGGATTTTTTCGAAAACCAGGTCTCTGACGACAACCACGGCCTATCGGATCAGCATTTCAATGCGCGCGGCATCAGTCTGACCGGAAATGTCGCTTACAATCAAAATCTCGGCAACGGGTGGTTCGTCGAGCCATCGGCAGGGATCGTTTGGTCAAGAACGAATGTCGATCAACTGAATGTCCCGGGGACCATGGTTCTCGCTAGTGGCCCCGGGCCCAGCGGGGTCCTGATTCCTCCTTGGCAACTGACCGTCAACGACATC
>JASHYD010000576.1 GCA_030043175.1 Xanthobacteraceae bacterium
GCAGCAATATGCGGCCTCTGATCGGAGGTTATTGTGGTGCGGGCCATCATGGACGCAGCACCCTTGCGCTAACCGGGAAAAGATCGCCATATTGCACCGAGATAGATGATTGTCGGGCGGTCCGCATGGCGAAGGACGCTGGGAAAAGAGTATTCCCGCCTTCTCGACGTCGTCCGCGACATCGCTGAGTGAAGAGACCCCGAGTTGGCGGCCCGGCCGCCCTCGCGGGCAACAATGACGCTGACGGGCGCGAACGTCCGGTCCGAACAAATGGGTCTTCATTTCACACCACCACCCCCACCTTACCTGCTGCAGCGGGTTTCAAAAGTGCCAGTAAAGGTTCGCGATTGATTGCGCGGTGTGGCAGAAAGATCAAAGTTGGAGGTCGGGGCGCGATCGAGGCGTACACCAGTTCGAACGGGAGGAGATCAACGCCATGCGAACCGCGCTCGTGCAACTCCTTTCCGACTTTCTGTCGGCGATCGTATTCCTGATCATCTACGGCGGCACCAGCAATCTTTACCTGGCTACAGGCGCGGCAATCACCACGAGCCTTACTCAGTTCGCCGTCGCCAAGATCAGAAGCCGGCCGGTCGATGCCATGCAGTGGCTCATTCTCGGGATGGTTGTCCTGCTCGGCTCGGCGACTCTCATCACCCAGGACAGCAGGTTCATCATGGTGAAGCCGTCGATCGTTCATTTTGCGATCGGCGCGGTCATGCTGCGACGCGGCTGGATGATGCGTTATCTGCCTCCGATCGCTCGCGATAACATTCCCGAATCCGTTCTCGTCGGCGCCGGCTATGCCTGGGCGGTGCTTATGTGCGGCCTCGGCATACTAAACATCATCATCATCGTGACACTACCGTTCGCAGTGTGGGCGTGGTTCATTTCGGTCGGGGCCATAGGCGCCAAGATCGTTGCCTTCCTCCTGCAATACGTCATTTTCCGTACCATCGTTCGCAGGAAGCTGCGCGGGGCCGCCGCCGGAGGTCCGGCCGTTCTGTAAGTGCGGCGCGAATACGGGCGCTGTGGCGTGTAAGGGCCTCTTCATAGCTAAAGGTTTAAGGCCGGCGGAAGCTGATCGCGATCGCCAAAGCTCGGATTAGGGCGGCGGGACGGGCGCGCTCGAAGGGTGACGCACCCTGTCCGGGCGGCCGAGGCTTGGTGGTCGGCGAAGCGCGGTGCACGAACTGCGACGCACGACGATCATCGAACGAGCCGCGGACGCGATGCTGCTGCGCTGCCGGCCACCTCGACAATGGCGCGGGTGCATGATCATCCGCCGCCTCACATCACAATGATGGTGGCGTATGGATGCGATTGGGCCAGCCGTTGCGGAGCGCGTGCAGGTGGAACCCACACGTCTTGGAGCCAAGCGAAATTCTGCTCGCTCAGCTCTTCGCCCAAGGCCTGGAGTTAACTGTTATTATTTGCAGTTGATTCTTCGAGACTCGCGGGCATCGCTCAACCCTTCAACTTCAACCGGCCGGCCGCAGGATGCTCGCTCTTCTGCGCGCTTGGACGCGACTCGATACGCTTGAACCATGCGCTGACATTTTTCAACGAAGGATCGATTTCCTGACCGACGCCAGAGCCAAAATCGAGCGCGCAATAAAGGATGATATCGGCGATCGTGAAACGGTTGCCAGCAATGTACTCCTTACCCTCAAGCAATCCATCAAGCCACTTGAGGTTGTCCTGCACAGTCGCCTTCAGGCCGGGCGCCGCTTCGGGAATCAGACGCATACGCCCGTTGAAAATCTCCTGACCCTCTGCGAAGCGGAAACCGTTGTAGAGGTTCTCGGTGATCCGCTGCTCGATGCGACGCTGCCACATCCGCGCCTCGGCGCGATCTTCTGCGTTGGTGCCAATTAGCGGCGGGTTCGGGCTCTTCTCTTCGAGATATTCCCAAATGGCGATCGTCTCGCCAATGCACTTGCCATTGTCGAGTTCTAGCGCGGGAAGCTGTCCGCCCGGATTGCGGTCTGTAAACGGTGGACGACGATTCTCGCCCCTTCTCAAATCGATGTCCTTTCGCGGAATGTCAATTCCTTTCTCGACCAGAAACATGCGCATTGCGCGCGGATTGGGTCCAAATGAATCGTATAGCTGCATGATGATCCTCTTATGTCCGCACGAAGCGGCGCCAGAAACATACAATAGTTTCGCCACGTCGGTCGGCATGGATGCTTGGCTGCTCGGGCCTGTACCGACCCCGGCCGTAGCAAGCACATGAGACGTCCCGCTCCAATCGTTCAGGTGTCGAAAAGCAATCGATGTCATGGTAAAGCTCGGTAATTCCCACCGCAGTGGTAGCGAAAACCCCCGCCGACTCTCCATTGTATATGCGACAAACTTGTAATGGGCAGCGCAGGGCGTACCGTCCAGATGCTTTTGGGCGAGCTCGAGTGTAACTCCTTGTTTGGCACGGTGCCAGCGCTTCACTTGCGCTCCCACACGGAACAGCCATGCGCCGTCGCAATCAGTCTACAAAGAACACCATTACGCATGAGTATTACCTTCAAACTGAGCCATCTACAGTGCTTCCCAGGCTCGTATTGGGGTCGACAGGAGGAAAGCGGGGTCGCAGGATACGGCACAGTAGTTGACGGCACAGCCTTGAGCCTCCCCCAGGACAGCTCCAATCGAGGTCAGTCGCCGGAACCGGGATGGATGCGCAATCATTCATGGGCGCGATACGACGCGCTCGATCCCGTCAGGTCAGGCGAGCACAGGTTGCATATCGAATGGCTTGCGTATGTGAGCGACCCCCAGGAACAATGAATGAAAACCGACGCGCTGGGTCGCCGTTCGTCCGGCCCTTGTCCGCGATCATCAAGTAGACGGCGCGCTCGCAAATCTGTGACAGACGGCCAAGGATCACTCGCGAACGTGTGAACGAAGAAGGGGAACAAAGACTTACCCATCGGACTTTTCCGTGCTGCTGGTGGCCGGCGTAACGGTCTTTCTTGGGGAGGCATCATGCGGACTCGATTCCATCGAGCAGAGCGTTGCCGCGGTCGGGCGCAAGAGCGTCGCTCCATCGCTGCGCTTTGCGCGCCCTCAACCGAGATGCGAATCCGCTATTCGCGGATGGCAGATCATTTCAGCACCCTGGCTGAGGCCGAGGAGTGTGCGCACACGCGCTTGCGGGCGTTAGTCACTGCGACAGTTCCGACCTAGCGGATGGTGCATTGCGCACACCGCGATCGTTGGGCCCGAGGGCCGCAAGGCACCGCCTCCCCTGCCCCCCAGGGGTCAGCTGTCTCTCTATCTTCAACGTTACGAGAGTATCCTCGGCCGCCTAAGCAGGCGTCTTTCCCACCTGATGGCCAACGGAGGTGTTTCGTGTTGAATACATGGAGTCGAACAGAACACTGCGCCGACCTGGCGGAAGAGTGTCGCCGCCTCGCCAAGGCTACCCTCTCAAGTCAAATGAAAAGACGTTATTTGCTCATGGCGGAGAATTATAGCTTGCTGACTGAGGAGCAGGAGCACGCGTACCGTGCGCCGCATCGGTTGCAGGCAATTCCAGGGGCACCCGAGCGTCTACCATGACAAGCTGGTTCCGCGCACCGTGGCGGCTCGGATCCCAAACGCATTTGCTGTGGGTGAGGCCACTGGCGTCAATTGGGAGCTTTCTACCCGGCCCAGGCTATAGATTTTTTGGCTTTACTCGACTACTAACGATCAGAGGTGCAGCCGCCATGGATCGATCGGTCGTTAGCGAGATCGACCAGAAAATGATGAAACGTTGTGTCGAACTTTCCAAGACTGTTCGTAGGCATGGCGAATTTCCGTTTACCTCGCTAGCCTGCAATGGAGAGGTCGTCGTATCCGAAGCGATCAATCACGTCGATCGGGATGCTGGCGCAACTCGCCACGCCGAGCTAATGGCGGTGTCAGAAGCCCAGAGAGTGCTGGGCCGCAACGAGGCGCCGACGCCCTGCACCCTGTCCGCCCATCTAGCAACCAAACCGAGATAGATGTGGTTGAAAACGTTACCGATCGGCCTGTTCGGTCGCTCGTATTGCGCGCGCTCGTTAGTTACTCCTTGCTGGAAGGCAGCAATGTCCGATCTAAGAGCCCGCGAATCAGAGCTCAATTTTGAGGACGCCGATCCACACTCCTTGAGATTTAAGGTTCCATGCCGACCGCAGGAATGGTTGCAGCACTGGAAGGCTCGAGCTCGTTCAACAGCGGCCCGAGGAAATTCGCATATCGGCGCCAGCGCCCTACGGAGCTTTGGTAGATCGGTTGGCGAACCTGGGCGGCGCTCGCCGTACGCACCGTCCGCTCGGTGCGGTGAAAGTCGAGGCAACGGGCGTCCCAGGCCAGTCCGCAATGAGCCAAGATGCATTGCGCTACGCCCTCTACATCATCGACGAGGTCCTCGTAACGCACCTCGAAGATGCGTCCAGCCGGTAGCACGCGGTGCCAATGGGCCATCAGAGCCCGATAGTGCCGGTAATAGCGACCAAGCTCGGCAAGATCGGATGTGTGTGGTTGCCCGTGGGTAAAATGCACGGAGAAGCAAGACACGCACGTATCAATCGGATCGCGGACCGCGTGGATGATGGCTGCGTGAGGCAGCGCCAGATGGATGAGGCCGGTAAAAAGAAAATTTCCCGGCATCTTGTCGACAATTCGCGATGCCTTGGGCGCGTTCCGCATCAGGCCGTCGAGGTAATGGGTTGCCAGAGCGCGAAAATGCTCGCCAGACATGGCCAACAACATGTCCGGAAAGCGCCGAGCATCGGGCAACGCGATGCCGACAGCGCGCACAGCTTGCTCGAACAGGCGGAGCTCGCCGGCACCGTAAACATCGGGATGACTCGCCAGGATCTGCTCGATTAGCGTCGTCCCCGAACGTGGCATCCCGACGATGAATACGGGAACTGGAGATGGCGCGCCCGACCCGTTGCGAGCCACTATGAAGTCGCGAGTAAACAACCCGCTCGTGCGCTCCATACGCGCGAGCGTAGCGGGTTCGTCGTAGGCAATTTGTCGGCGTTTGAACGCATTGGCGGCGAGCAATTGGCGGAACGCGTCCTCAAACCTAGCGGTATGCTCATAGGCTTTGGCGAGCGCAAAATGCAGGTGGATACGGTCTGAGGTGCGCAGAGCGGCAGCTTGCTCCGCCAACCTTTCCAGCGCCGTGATATGGGGGTCGCCGGTTACGAATGATTTGATCTCACCGAGATTGTGGTAGTAGGACGTGCTCGCAGGCGAAAGTCGAACCGCTTGTTCTATCGCCTCTCTCGCTTCGACCAACCGCCCGCGTTCCTTCAAGATCAGCCCGAGATTGTTATAGGCCTCGGCGAAGCCGGGATTGAGCGCGACGGCACGACGGAACTTTGCCTCTGCGGCGTCGAAACGGTTCAGCTCGGCAAGAGCGCTGCCCCAGTTGCAGAGCGTCTCCGCACTGCCGGGCTTGAGCATCAGCGCTCGATCGTAAGCGACGAGAGCTTCGTCGCAACGGCTCAGGCGACGCAACGCGTTGCCGCGGCCCAAATGGGATTCCGCGATCCGTGGCTGCACGGCAACCGCCCGATCGTAGCTCGCGAGCGCGTCCTGCCAACGCTCCAGATCGTAGAGAACATTGCCGCGATTGTTCCAAGCGTCCGCGTAATCCGGCGCGAGAGCGAGCGCCGCGTCACAGTGCGCCAGCGCTTCCGCGCCCTGTCCCCGCTGGCGAAGCAAAACGCTCATGTTACTATGCGCCAGCGCGGATTGCGGATTGAGCGCGAGCGCCTTCTGGTACGTCGCAAGCGCACCAGCAGCATCGCCGAGCGCACTTTGCATGCACCCGCGATTGATTAGCGCGTCAACTGTGTTCGGCCTGACACGTAGCGCTTCATCGATGCGGCGTAGGCCGGCGGCAAAATTGCCGCGCCGGGCCTCAATCATCGCGAGCATATGCAACGCATCGAATTGCGTCTTGTCGACCCGCAGCACTTGTGTGCACAGGAACTCGGCCTCGGCAATATGGCCCGCTTGATGGGCGGCAAAAGCGCGCGCAAGGACCTGATTCGTCGAGCGCATCGCTCAAGGAACTGAGCTAAGTTTGCGTATCTCGGTCGCCGAGATCGCCTTACTCACTTCGTCGAGAACGTTGCGCTCGACACTGTAGCCAACTTCGCGCCCGTATAAAATGTCGGTTATATTCGATAACGACACCACCACAAAACGTCCGGCATGCGCCGGCGGCGCAGCCTCGAT
>JASHYD010000577.1 GCA_030043175.1 Xanthobacteraceae bacterium
GGTTGCCGGATGGGTGATCAGGCTCTTGGCATCGCCCAGATTGTTGGTGATGTGCACAAGCTTCAGGGCGTTGAGAAAGCGGAACGCCCCCGGCTTGCCGCCCGCCACCTCAAACGCCACCAGGTTGGACCCACCGCGCATCTGCTTTTTGATTGTCGCCGCCTGCGGGTGGTCAGCCCGGCCCGGATAGATAAGCCGGGTGATCTTGGGGTGGCCAGCGAGGAGGTCCGCGATCGCGGCGGCATTTTGGGTTTGCCGGGACACCCGCAGCGCCAGCGTCTCCAGACCTTTGAGCAGCACCCAGGCATTGAACGGCGACATCGCCGGTCCAGTTTGGCGAAGCAGGTTATGGATATTGTCCTGGATGAACTTTTCCGAGCCCAGGATAACGCCCCCGAGGCAACGGCCTTGGCCATCGATGTGCTTGGTCGCCGAATAAACGACGCAATCGGCCCCGAGCACCAGCGGAGACTGGTAGATCGGGGTCGCGAACACATTGTCCACCACGAGGCGAGCCCCGGCGTCATGCGCGAGCGCGGCAATTGCCGCGATATCGAGAACCTCGAGTGTTGGATTGGTGGGACTTTCGATAAAGAACACTTTCGTATTCGGCCGGATTGCGCCGCGCCACTCATCGAGATCGAGCCCATTAACGAGCGTCGAGGCGACGCCGAACCGCGGCAGAAAGTCCTCTACCACCCAGCGGCATGAACCAAACAGCGCCTTGGCGGCGATCACGTGATCGCCCGCCTTCACCTGTCCGACGATAGCATTGTGAACCGCCGCCATGCCGGTTGCGGTGGCGCGAGCCGCTTCGGCGCCTTCGAACGCAGCCATCCGGCTCTCCAGCATGTGCACTGTCGGGTTCGAAAACCGCGAGTACTGGTAGCCCGGATCAGCGCCGGTAAAGCGGGCCTCGCACTGCTCGGCGCTGCCGTAAACAAAGCCTTGCGTGAGGAACAGCGCCTCCGAGGTTTCGCCGAACTGCGAACGCAAGGTACCGGCGTGGACGAGCCGCGTTTCGGGGTTGAGGTCGCGGGACACGGACATTGGGGCCTCCTTTGGCCAACAAAAAACCCGGCCGAGGGAACCTTCCCAAAGACCGGGCTCGCGTCCCCGGCCTTTTAGCGATTTATTTAACGTGGCTGCAAGCCGGCCGGCTCAAATGACCACGGGATAACCAAGCTCATAGGCGTCGAAAGGCTTTCCGTCAAGGCGGCCATCAGATAAAGCCGAGACTTTCAGGTTGAGCTCCCTCGGTGCGAGCGCTCCGGATCGGCCCTGCCTACCCACCTCCACACGGGCCGGACAGGGAGGGCTAAAGCGGGCGAGACGCTCGCTCGCGGTCCTTGCCCCGGCCGCGCGATCTTTTAAGCAGGACAGCGCCGTGTCATTGAATTTGCGTGCCGACGAAAAAGGCATCCTCCCCGATCGCCTGATTGCGGCGCTTGTCAAAGCCGGCGTTCTGATCCCGGCCAACGCGCTCGAGGACGATCAGATCCAGCCCGCGAGCGTCGACCTGCGTCTCGGTGAGATCGCCTATCGGGTCCGGGCCAGTTTCCTGCCAGGGCCCGATTCCACCGTGGGGGAGCGCATCGACGAATTGAAGCTGCACGAGATTGCGCTCGGCGACGGTGCCGTGCTGGAGACCGGGTGCGTCTACATCGTGCCGCTGATGGAAAGCCTGTCCTTACCGCCAGACATCGCAGCCTCCGCCAATCCGAAAAGCTCGACCGGCCGCCTCGACGTCTTTACCCGGGTGATCGCCGACCGCACCCGCGGCTTCGATCGTGTCAATGCCGGCTACCATGGTCCGCTTTACGCCGAGATCAGCCCGCGTACCTTCCCGGTGCTGGTGCGCGAAGGGTCGCGTCTGTCGCAGCTGAGGTTTCGCCGCGGCCATGCGGTGCTGGCGGACGACGCCCTTGCGACACTGCATCGGCGCGAGCCCCTCGTCGATAGCGAAGCTCCAGACTTTTCCGACGGGGTTGCGGTCAGTGTCGATCTCGTCGGCTTCGGCCCGGATAAATTCATCGGTTACCGCGCCAAGCGCCATACCGGCGTCATCGATGTGGATCGCCGCGCCAGCTACGATATCGCCGAATTCTGGGAGCCGATCCGGGCCAGACATGACCGCAGCCTGATTCTCGATCCAGACGAATTCTACATCCTGGCGTCCAGGGAAGCCGTCCAGGTGCCGCCCGATTGTGCCGCCGAGATGGTGCCTTACGATCCGCTTGTCGGCGAATTCCGCGTCCACTACGCGGGGTTCTTCGATCCAGGATTCGGTTACGCGGGCGCAGGCGGGCGGGGGTCGCGCGCGGTGTTGGAGGTGCGTTCCCACGAGGTGCCATTCATTATCGAGCACGGCCAGATCGTCGGCCGGCTCGTCTACGAACGCATGTTGGTGCGGCCCGATGTGCTCTATGGCCGGAGCATCGGCTCGAACTACCAGGCGCAGGGCTTAAAGCTGTCCAAGCATTTTCGCGGATAGCCCCACGGCACGGGTTCGCCGGCACGGACCGGTCCGCCATCTTTCGGCTGTATTTTTATCGTGCCCAACTTGAGGTGCAGATGGACGTGAAGGAGATCAGCGATGGGGGGACTGGGGAGAGTTGTTCACGTTGGCGCGGCGATCGGCGTCGCGCTCATGGCTACCCTCGCCATGCCGAGTTTGGCACGCGCGCAATCGACCCCCGCGGCGCAGAGCGAGGAGGCGCAGGCCGACGAGTTGAAAGCGGCGTGGATGGCCGGCGCGCGGGCCGCCACCGAGGGGCCGGCCGACATCACATTGATTGATCAGGCGACCTTGAAACTGCCCGCTGGCTACGATTTCATTCCCAAGGCAGAGGGTGGACGCATCCTGCGGGCGCTCGGCAATACGGTGGGGGAATCGACGTTCGTCGGCCTGATTGTCGGCACGAAGCCAGGCGATGAGTGGATCGTTTCCACGCGCTTCATCAAAGAGGGCTATATCAAGGACGATGATGCCAAGAACTGGGACGCCGATGAACTTCTGACGAACATCAAGGAAGGAACCGCGCAAGCCAATAGGGATCGCGCTGACCGCGGTTTCCCGGAATTGGAAGTCGTGGGCTGGGTGGAGAAGCCAGCCTATGATTCGGCGACGCACCGTCTCGTCTGGTCGCTGCTCGCAAAGCAAAAGGATGATGCGGATACAGCCGACAACAACGTCAATTACAACACTTATGCGCTCGGTCGCGAAGGCTATTTCAGCCTCAATCTGCTGACGAGTTCGAGCCGTGTCGATGCCGACAAGGACGCCGCGCACGAGCTGTTGGCCGCGCTCTCCTACACCCCGGGCAAGGGCTACGAGGACTTCAACGCCTCAACCGACCATATCGCTGAATATGGCATCGCGGCGCTGGTCGGCGGTGTGGTGGCGAAAAAGCTCGGTCTGTTTGCGCTGATCGGCGTTTTCGTGGCGAAATTTGCCAAGGTGATCGGTGTCGCGGCCCTCGCCTTCGGAAGCGCGGTGTGGAATTTCTTTCGCCGCAAGCCGAAGGGTGCCTCCACGAACGCCTAGGTGCTGAGCTCCGATGAAACTAGCGCTGCTGCTGCTGTCGGGCCTCAAATGGGGTAAGCTCGCCACGACCGGGGGCACCATGCTGCTCTCGCTCGCCGTCTACGCAACGATATGGGGATGGCCCTATGCGGCCGGATTCATCGCGCTCATGTTCGCGCATGAGATGGGGCACTACGTGGCGGCCCGGCAGTGCGGGCTCAACGTCAGCGCGCCGGCCTTCATTCCATTTGTCGGCGCCTGGATAAACCTGAAAGAGCAGCCCCGCGATGTCAGGACCGAGGCCTACGTGGCGGCGGCAGGCCCGCTGGTGGGCACTGTTTCGGCGGTTGCGGTCTACCTCTGGAGTCGATGGACCGGCAGCACGCTCCTGCTGGCGATCGCCTATGCGGGGCTGTTTCTCAACCTCTTCAATCTGTTACCGGTCTCGCCGCTCGACGGCGGACGGATCACGGCGATCATCAGCCCGCGCGTCTGGTTGATCGGGGCCCCGGCGATGCTAGCCGTGCTGCTCTATCGCCCCAGTCCGGTCCTCGCGATCATTGCCATCATTGCGTTCCCGCAACTGATCAAGGCCTGGAAATACGACCCCAAGGCACCGGAAAACCTCGCCTATTATGGTGTTCCGTTGCAAACCAAGCTCGAGTATGGCGGCCTTTATCTGGCGTTGACGATCTATCTTGGCGTGATGACGTTCGAGGTGCATGAAATGCTAGGCACAGTGGGCCACCTCAGGTGAGGCAACCGTTGGTTAGATCGGGGCGCGGCTGTTCCGCGCATGGAACCGCAGGTGTCTCGGAGGAGGCGTCGTGGGGGTGGACCGTGCGCCGGTTTGGTGTAGGCTGCCGCTATTGGCGGGCGTAGTTCAATGGCAGAACGGCAGCTTCCCAAGCTGCATACGAGGGTTCGATTCCCTTCGCCCGCTCCACTTTTTTCGACAACCGGCTGGCGGCGTTTCGACAGAAATGGGAACAGATGTTCCGCGCCAGCTTCATCGCGCGCCTCCGCTGGCAGCCCCGAAAAGGTCGAGCTGGGGTGGGCTGTCCGGTTACGCCGGCGCCGGGCGATTAGCGCGGCGCTTCATCGTGGCGTCGACAATCTGCTTCTGGGTCCGCTTCACGTAACGGGTCAGTACCTTCGCGCTCTTGTGGCGGGAAACGGCGCGGATCTGCGCGTCAGTCAATTCGCTGTCGCCGAGCTCGGTTAGGCCGCCGTGGCGGAACGATGTGAATGTGATCAATGGATCGATGCCGGCGGCACGAAGTACCGGCCGCAGCTTTACGCCCACATAGTCGATCTGGCCCGCGCGCATTGCCCACGGCATCGGTACGCCGGCCTTTTGGTCGACCCAGTCGCGCAGGAAGAACAGCCCGTTGCCGATCCGATTGCCGTACGCCGCGTCCATGCGTGCCATCAGCTCCGGAAACAATGCCGCGCCACCGCTGTCGAACAGGGGGATCCACACCTCTTCGCCTGTCTTAGGGTGCACAATCAGAACTTCATTCGGATGTTTCTACGGCCGGTAGTGCTCCAGCTTGAACGCTGTGAAAATGTGTTCTTCTCGCTGGAGCCATTCCCATGTCAACATCAGCGCGGTGCCGAGCGACGGCAGGCCCATGGCGTCGGCCTGGGCGATCGCGGCGAGCAAATCCCCATAGCTCGCCGCCTCGACCGGTTTGGTGCGTGAGACGAGGCCCATCTCGGCGAACGGATTGGCGGCCGGTACGTATTTCGGGTGCAGGCGCCTCACGATGTTCCAGGCCGTGCGGGAGGATTTCATCGCATGGTTGACCGTGGTGCGGCGCTCGGCATAGAGCGGCTCGCCGCTCGTGACGTGCGGCGACGGTCCGTCCAGCAGCTGCGGGACCGGGTTGCCGGCCTCATCGCGCAGCGGCAGCAGCTTCTTGTAAAGCTTGTCGACGGCCGCGGCGTCGATGGACGGAAGCATCGCTTCACCAAACCTGCGACCGCTCTTGCGGACATGATCCCGAACCAGCCGAAAGCCCTGTTCGTGAAGCCGCTTCACCTTGCGTCCAAGCGCCTTGTAGCGGTCGGTCTCCCGATAGATCGCGAACAGCCAGTCGAGCGAGCCGTGCTGAACGCCTTTCGCTGGCAGGAGATCGCCGGCGCCACGCGCACGCCACGCCTCGAACAAGGGCAGCAGCACCAACTCGGCCCGCTTCACCGCCGTATCGTAGTCGGTGCCAAGCGCTTCGACCGCGACAGGACACGGCCCGCGGTCATCTTCCGCCTTCGGCTTGAGCGCCCACGTGGGCGGCTTGAAATAATAGCCCCAGCGTCCGTTGGCGAGCGGCACGCGGCAAGTGTACTTCGGAAGCGGCAAGGCACTGCGACGCTTTCCTTGATCCCTCATGATCCCCTCCTCATCAGATATCATCCTCGAGACGCTCTGACACTGCGGGTGCCTCGCAAACGAGTCCGTGTCGGTCTGCAATGAATTTCAGGCAGGCGTCGCGCGCCCACACTGGCTCATGTCTCCCCTCGTCTCCAACGGCATCGTGCAGACGATCTCGGGCTGGCTTGGCGATGTGCTCGGCCGCAAACGCTACTTCCTAATCTGTATCGCCATGTTCACGGTCAGCTCGCTCCTCTGCGGGACATCCACCAGTCTCGCGGAACTCATCGTCTTCCGGCTCGCGCAGGGCTTCTTCGGCGGCGGTCTGCAGCCCAGCCAGCAATCAATCATCCTTGATACATTTCCACCAGACAAGCGTGGCGCCGCGTTCGGGGTCGCGGCGTTTGCCACCGTCGTCGCTCCCGCGTTGGGGCCGACGCTCGGTGGCTACATCGTGGACCAGTGGAGTTGGCGATGGATTTTCTTCATTAACGTTCCGGTTGGGGCCGCCACCGTGTTCCTAATTTCGGTGCTGGTCGAGGACCCGCCTTGGCGGCTGAAGAAGAAAAGCCGCGGCATCGACTATATCGGCTTGTCCCTCATCACCATTGGTCTTGGCTGTCTGCAGATCATGATGGATCGCGGTGAAGACGACGATTGGTTTGGCTCGAACTTCGTCCGGCTGATGACGCTCCTTGCGTTCCTCGGCATTTTCGGCGCGATCTGCT
>JASHYD010000578.1 GCA_030043175.1 Xanthobacteraceae bacterium
GTTCGGCAGCGGCTTCGGCCACAACGCATCGACCTGGAACTGCGGAATGGCTGGCTTCGCATCTTGTGCCGATGCGGGGCACAGCGCCGTCAACATCGCGGCCACCGCGATCACAGCATGGGTAACTTGTTTCCTCATTTCCTCCTCCCGCGTCTTCCTGGGACGGCGGGCATCCGAATGCCGTCTCACCACCCTCCCCGGCTGCGGGGAGAGTGAGGAGGGGCAGAAGCGAGACGCCCTCGCTCGGGGCTCCAATCTGGGCACAAAGACCCGAATGAGTCCAATTTCCATCCCACGGTTCGTGTTATACAGCCTCCCGAACCACACGGGTACCCGCTTATGCGCTACCGTCCAGCTTCCTTTGCTTCGGCCATTGCTTTGGTATTTGTGCTTGCCGGTGCGGCTGCCCGGGCCAGCGGTCCGGAGCCCGTCGAATTCCGCGAGGGGGACGTCACGCTCAAAGCTGTCGTCTACCGGCCTGATGGCGCCGGGCCGTTTCCGGCCGTGATCGCGATGCATGATTGTTCCGGCCTGACCAACGCTTCGGGCGCCATCGAGAGCAAATACCGCGAATGGGCCCAATTGCTCGTTCGGAACGGCTTCGTCGTGCTGTTTCCCGAAAGCTACAGCTCGCGCGGACTCGGCGGCCAGTGCGCCGTGCGCAGCCGTCCGATCCGCCCCGACCTCGAGCGGGTCGCCGATGCGAACGCGTCGCGACGCTGGCTCGGCCAACAGGCCGACGTACGGGCGGACCATATCTCGCTGCTCGGCTGGGCGACCGGGGGCAGCAGCGTGCTGTGGGCGGTCCGCCCGCAGCGCAAGCCGGACGACAAACCGGATTTTAGATCCGCAGTCGCGCTCTATCCCGGCTGTCGCCGGCTCGACTCGACCGCCTGGAGCGCCCGTGTGCCGACCCTGATCCTCATCGGCGCTGCCGACGACGTGACGCTGCCACAGGAATGTGAGCATATGGTCGCCGGCGCCAAGGGCCGCAGCGCACGCATCAGCATTATGGTCTATGCGGGCGCATTTCATGACTTCGACCATCCCAATCGGCCGGTGCAGGTGCGCACCGGCTACGCGGTCTCGGCCGACGGCTCGGGGCGCATTCATACCGGGACCAACGCCGCCGCCCGTGCCGATTCGCTCAAGCGCGTGCCGCAGTGGCTGGCACGGTGACTGCGAGGTTGAGATCGCGGTGAAGCCGACAATAGCGGCACGGGAGGGCGTATCAGGTTCGCTTCCTGCATGAACGTGGTTGTGTTAAGGCGGCCGGCCAGCTTGATATCGGCTTTCCGACGCCGCCATTCGGGCTGATCGAGTAGAGGCCAGATCCGCCCGATCGCCCTGGCCAACGATCTCGCCAGCATTCGCATCAGACCGTGAGGGTGATCGTCGCGGCCGATCTCGCGCGCCGCGCGCAAGATTTATCGGCGCCTGCGGTGAGACGATCGCGTATTGCGGCGTTCGGGAGATATGCGGCGGTCTCGGCTCGCCATGACACGACGGGTGCGCGATGATTTTTGCCCGAAAGCGATGCTGCAGCTCGACCGTGTGATGGGCTTGCGGCGCTCATCAAGGATGCGATTGCGTGCAACATCGGGGGCATTGACCCCGACGCAGACCGCGCTGGAGCGACAGACGCCAAAGCCGACTTTGCGATGTGCCCGCTTTTTGCATTCGCAAACGGCATGCGACGTTTGCAGTCCGCGCCACGGATGCCGCGCTCCATCGCGGGGCCACGCGTCGAGCTTGCCTAAAACAAGCTGCCCTGCGCGGGATCGCTGCGGCGGCTCTTGCGGCGCGTCGGCCGCACGCTCGTAGGAGGCCCGCTCAAGGCCCGGGCTTCCGCCATCGCGCGCACGCGCCCGTCGGCGAATTCAATGTCCATTCGCGATCCGGGATTGACGGCCGTGGCCGTGCGCAATGGCCGGCCGGTTTCACTGCGCACCAGCGCAAAGCCGCGCGCCAGCACAGCGTGATAGGATAGCGCGGCGAGAAGCTGGCCCGCACGCTCCAGCCGCGCATCGCGCCGATCGAGGAGCGTGTCGATCGCGAGCGCGGCGCGCGCCAGCAACACCTCGACCCGCTCGCCGGCGCGGGCAATGCGCAGGCGCTGCGCCTCCGCATTGGCGCGCAGGCCGGCAGCAAGGCGGACCGCGGCGGCAGCGAAGCGCTCCTGCCGGCGCTCGCTGTGCACCCGCATACAGTGCGCCGCCCACGTGGAAAGTGACGCCGCCCGCTCACGGTCTCGCGCGATACGTGCCGCGACCGACTGCGCCGTCAGCCGACCGGCGATACGCGAATAGAGGGTGTGATGGACCTGTGCGTTGGCGATGAGCGCGCGCGGCAGTCGATCGGCTGCGCCGTCGAGGCGCTGACGCGGCACCGCCATCAGCGTATCGGCCGACGGCAATGCGCGCGCGGCGGCGCGCAATTCAGTGCGGCGGTTATCCTGGCCACGCACCCAGCAAGAGAGGGCGCGGCGCACCAGACCATCAATGCGGCCGATCATTTCTGCCCTGACCGGCACGGCGATTTCGGCGGCCGCGGTCGGCGTCGGGGCGCGGCGGTCGGCAACAAAATCGATCAGCGTCACGTCCGTCTCGTGACCGATGGCAGAGATCAGCGGGATCACACTCGCCGCGGCGGCCCGCACCACCACTTCTTCGTTGAAGCACCACAAGTCCTCGATTGATCCGCCGCCGCGGGCCACGATCAAGAGATCGGGACGCGGGATCGGACCATCGCCCGCACATGCGTTGAAGCCCCGGATCGCGGCGGCAATCTCCTCAGCCGCACCTTCGCCCTGCACCCGGACCGGCCATACCACCACGGGGCGCGGAAACCGCTCGGCGAGCCGGTGGAGAATGTCGCGAATCACCGCGCCGGTCGGCGAGGTGACCACGCCGATGACAGCTGGCAGATAGGGCAGGCGCTGCTTGCGCGCCTCATCGAACAGGCCCTCCGCCGCGAGCCTCCTCTTGCGCTGCTCCAGCAGCGCCATCAGGGCACCGAGACCCGCGGGTTCCAGGCTGTCGATGACGATCTGGTAACTCGAGCGGCCCGGGTAGGTGGTGAGCCGGCCGGTGGCGATCACCTCGAGCCCTTCCTCGGGCCTGATCCGCATGCGGCCGAACGCGGTTTTCCAAATGACTGCGTCGATTCGCGCACCTTCGTCCTTGAGCGCGAAATACGCGTGACCGGAGGAATGCGGGCCGCGGTAGCCCGAGATTTCGCCGCGCACCCGCACCTGGCCATAGGTATCCTCGACGGTGCGCCGGAGTGCGGCCGAGAGTTCCGACACCGTCCATTCCGGAATATTGATGCGTGGCTCGTTCATGCGAGGAAGGGTATCGGCCATAAGACGTGCTCAGTCCAGCAGGTTTGCGCCCTCCTCCCCGCATGCCCGGGAGGGGAGAGGCAGGGTGTGCGGCGGCCGTTCACGGTCTTTGGCTTGCAGCGATGCGGGATCATGCTACACGACCGAATATCCTGTTTTCACCGCGGTGGTGTTCATGAACATACTTGTGCTCGGCGCCGGCGGACGCGAGCACGCGCTCGCGTGGAAGCTCGCCGCAAGTCCGCTGACGGATCGCCTCTATTGCGCGCCCGGCAATGCCGGTATCGCGCAGGAAGCGCAATGCGTCGCCCTAGATAACGGAGATCATCAAGCGGTCGTTGCGTTCTGCAAGGCCCAGGCCATCGATTTCGTCGTGGTGGGGCCGGAAATCCCGCTGGTGGCCGGCATTGTCGATGACCTCGAAGCCGCGGGCATCAAGACGTTCGGCCCGTCCCGGGCCGCCGCCCGGCTCGAAGGCTCTAAGGGTTTCACCAAGGACCTGTGCCGGGCCAACAAGATCCCAACGGCAGCCTACCAACGTTTTACGGCGGCCGCGCCGGCCCGCCAATATGCGCGGCGTGTGGGGATGCCGATCGTCGTCAAGGCTGAGGGGCTCGCAGCCGGCAAAGGCGTGGTGGTGGCTAAGACTCTTGCCGAGGCCGAAGCAGCCATCGACATGATGTTTGGCGGCGCCCTCGGCGAGGCGGGCCAAGCGGTCGTGGTTGAGGAATTTCTCGCCGGTGAGGAAGCCTCGTTATTTGTCTTATGCGATGGCGATAACGTGGTGCCGCTCGCCGCCGCTCAGGACCACAAGCGCGCGTTCGATGGCGATGAGGGCCCCAACACCGGCGGCATGGGTGCCCATTCGCCGGCTCCGGTGATGACGCGAGAGATCGAAGGTCGGTCTCTCGAGGAGATCGTACTGCCGACCGTGCGGGCCATGAAGGCCATGGGAACGCCCTACAAGGGCGTCCTCTATGCGGGCTTGATGATTACCGACGAGGGGCCAAAGCTTATCGAGTATAATGTGCGCTTCGGCGATCCGGAATGCCAGGTGCTGATGCTGCGCCTGATGTCAGATCTGCTGCCGGCGCTGATGGCGACGCGTGACGGCGTGCTCAAGAATTTCGCGCTTCGCTGGCATCCCCAAGCGGCGCTCGCCGTCGTGCTGGCCGCCAAGGGCTATCCGGGTCACTACGCCAAGGGCTCAGAGATCGCAGGCCTCGCCGCAGCGGCAGACGTTGAAGGCGTCGAAATCTTTCACGCCGGCACGTGTCGCAAGGACGGCCGCATCCTCGCCAATGGCGGCCGGGTGCTCAACGTCTGTGCGCTTGGCAACACGGTGGCGCAGGCGCAAGCACGCGCTTATGAAGCTATCGGCAAGATTAAGTGGCCGGACGGGTTCTGCCGCGCCGACATTGGGTTTCGGGCGGTCGAGAGGGAGCGTCGAGATAACTGACGCGCTGCGCGGCGGCATCTCGCGGGTCCGCATGCGCTGATCGTTTGGACCTGAGGCGTCGATTGGAAACGCTCAGGTCGAGTGGAGCGTCGCCGCGGAAAGGTGGCTCTTGCCTTCACATGATGCGCTGGTGCAGCCACCGCACAATCGCGTCGAGAACAAACTCGTACACCTGCTCCTGCGGCATCGCCGATCGTTTCGGCACCTTGAAGGAATGGTCGCCGTCCTCCACCACGCAGAGCTCGGCAGCCGTCTTCAATCCGCCAAAGACGTGCCGCAGCTCCTCGGGCGTACCGAAGGCATCGCGCGAGCCTTGAACGAACAGCATCGGCGCGCGAATGTCGGGCAGGTGCTTCGCGCGCAGTTGGTCGGGCCGGCCTGGCGGGTGCAGCGGGTAGCCAAGGAACACGAGCCCGGCAATGCCCTCTTGGCCGAGCGCTGCCACCTGGGAGGCAATGCGCCCCCCCATCGATTTGCCGCCGATTACGAGCTTGCGGCAAGGAGCATCATCGTGAAGTGTGCCGCGGCGGACAGCCGCGATCACGGCGCGATAGCAGCCTTCCAGCTTGTCATTGCGATCGGGTACGCGCCGGCGTTGTTCAGTGTAGACAAAGTTGAATGTCACGGTGTCGATTCCACGCGCCGCGAGCGAAGTCGCAAAGCGGACTATGAAGCTGGTGGTCTGGCTCGCGCCAGCGCCGTGCGCAAGGATCACGACGACGCCGCTGCGACGGTCGGATGCGGCCCGGTATGCCAGCGCGGTCACCTGCTCGGACGGTGATATGTCCACGCGGATCTGAGCGGGTTTCTCAGCGTCGAGGTGCGACATCTGCGGACCTTTATGGATTGGCGTCGTCGCGAGCCTCGTCCCGGCGAACGCTCACCGTCCCTCGCCGGATACGGATCGCTTGCGCCAAAGTGGGTGAAAATAATCGAAGTGGCAGGGATAAGCACGCTCGGTGTGCCAAGCTCTTTGGGGCAACGATCAAACACGAATTTGCAGCGGGCGCACAGCCGGCGTCTCGCACTTTATCCATTGCACGAGCAACCCTTATGGTTGCCCCGGCTTGGGGGATCCGCGACCGAATCATAAATCGGGTGTGTCTGCCGGAACGGAGGCGACCGCAACCATGAGGGTCGCTCCCAAAGGGTCGCCCCCGACCCGATTTCGATGCGGCGCGATCCGCCGTTATCGCTTTTTCGCGATGCCAATCTCAATCGCGATTGCGGAATGAGTTGTAAACGTTGCGCAGGAAGGTGGAGTTGGAGGTGATGGCGCCGGGCGGGCCGGCCCATTTGGCGTCGAGATCAGCGATCGGATTGGCGGCGAGCACCTGCTGCTCACTCTTTCCCTCATCGAACAGCTTCTTCACCCGGTCGCGCACCATTGCCATCATGTCGTGCCACTGCTGAAGGTCGGCCTTGGTGGCGAGCGGACCATGGCCGGGCACGATTTTGGTCGTGTCATTCGCTACCTTGAGATATCGTTCAAGGGCAAGGACCATCCCGTCGATGGTGCCGCCGCTGCCCCAGTCGAGGTTCGGATAGGTTCGGCTACTGTAGGTGTCGCCAAGCGCGAGCACGTTGGCGTCGGCGAAATAGACCCAGCTATCGCCGTCGGTGTGGGCGTTGATGACGTGGTTAACCTGCGCGACGCGGCCGCCGACTTCGACCTTCATGGGACCGACCATGTAGGTATCGGTGGGGACGGCATCTGCCTCCGACGGCGGCGTCTTGTTTCCGGTGTTTGCATTTATGACGCCGGCGGCAAGGCGCAGGCGGATATTATCGTGCGCCACGATCGTCGCGCCGTCCCGGTGAAAAGCCGCGTTCCCGCCGACGTGATCAAGGTGATAATGGGTATCGATCAGATATTTGATCGGCAGGGGGGAGATTTTCGCGATTGCGGCCTTGATCTTGTCGTGGAGCGGCGCGAACTGGCTGTCTACCATGATGATGCCGTCGGTACCGACCGCGACCGTGATGTTGCCGCCCTGGCCCTCGAGCATATAGGTCTTGTTGCCGAGGTCGGTGGTCTTGATCTCGACCTTGGAAAAGTCGACGCCCTGCTGTGCGTTAACGGCGCCCGCAAACAGCACCGCCCCGCCAGCCAATGCGCTCGTGATCCGTCTCATGTGAGGTCCTCCCTTGATGAGGATAGCTTGATCGATTGGCGCACGTGAACAGATTGCACGCAGGTCCAGCATATCGGGTTTTTGCGGCGACGCGCCAGTGTTTCGGCGCATGAGCGCGAATGACCGCACAAGACGACAAGTAGAAACGTAACGCTCCGGCAGGTTGCGTTGAGTCATACCCACGCTTATCGAGGCTCGCGACCTCTTTGAGAAAATCCGGTTGAGACCGAGCTTGGGAGAGGCCGGAACCTCACGCGGTCGCTAGTCGCGACGGTCAGCCGAGCCGTCGCCACCTTCTCGGCAGCGCTAAAACCGCCTAGTTTGGGCTGCTGCAGACCAGTTCTGGTCTCATCTGGAGGAGAATGCCGATGACCTTCCGCGCCATTGCTGCCGCACTGATGCTGACAGCCGCTCCGGCCGCCTTTGCGCAAGCGCCCTCGACGACCCATTGGCCGAACCAGAAAGAGGGCGATTTCGTCATCGTGGATTTCCGCTTCAAAAGCGGCGAAACCCTGCCGGCTCTCAACATCCACTACACCACGCTGGGCACACCCCTGCGCAATGCCTCCGGCGAGGTCAGCAACGCCGTGATCCTGCTGCACGGGACGAGTTCGAGCGGCAAGGCATGGTTGATGCCGTCGCTGGCGGACGAGTTGTTCGGGCCGGGCCAAGCCTTGGATGCCGGGCGCTACTTTATCGTGTTGCCGGACGGCATCGGCCGCGGTGGCTCCAGCAAGCCGAGCGACGGCCTGAAGGGCAACTTACCGCACTACCGCTACGCGGACATCGTGGAATCGGAGTACCGGCTGATCACCGAAGGCCTCGGCATCAAGCATCTGCGCCTGGTCATGGGGTCGTCCATGGGCGGCATGCACACCTTCATGTGGGGCTACACCTATCCGAACCTGATGGACGGGCTCATTCCGATTGCGAGTCAACCGATTGAAATCAGTGGGCGCAATTGGATGCAGCGCCGCATTGCGGCCGAGGCGATCCGCCAGGATCCGGGCTGGCACAATGGGTTCTACGGCCAAAACCCCACCCAATGGACCGTGACGGCACCCTACGGCTTCCTGCAGACCGAGAACGTGCTGCAGCTCCAGAAAATGCTCCCGACCCGCGAGGCCGGCGATGAGATGTACAAGAAGCTGCAGGACGAGGCGAAGCGCCGCGACGCTAACGACACGCTCTGGGGCATCGAGGCGGTGATGGATTACAACCCGAGGCCGCACCTTGACAAGATCAAGGCGCGATTGATGGCCCTCAATTCAGCCGACGACGAGGCCAACCCGCCGCAGCTCGCCTCCACGCAGCGCGAAATCGAGCGCATTCCCAACGCCAAATACATGCTGATCCCGGCGAGCGAAGAGACCCATGGCCATTACACCCACCTGCGCGCCGCGTTCTGGACGGCATATGTGGCGGAGTTTCTGAAGGAACTGCCGGGGCAGATGTGGTGAGCCGCTTGCGGCGCCACGGATGACTGGAGGCCAAGCTGCACTAACGCCAACCGGCGCTTTAGCCCCGTACCTCCATCTCAATACGCCGCCCGGCAGCTTCGGGAACCGGAAGGAGCGCGTGGGAGGCTTTCATCTCGGCGAGCCGGGCCGTGACCTCGTGCGGGAACGCCGTGGACTTCCTGGAGCTCATATCGACATGAAGCGACAGGTTCTCCGAGGTCGCCGACACCCAGCCATCGGTGGCGTGAAACAGCTGTTCGAAATAGTGCAGCCGCTTGGCGTCGTAGTCGATGAGCTGGAACGTGACCCGGACCGGGTCGCCAGCGTGCAGTTCGCGCAGGTAGCGGACGTGGATCTCGGCGGTGAAGATCGACTGTCGGCGGCTCGTCACGTAATCCGACCCGACCCCGATCAGCTCGTAGGTCTCGTCGACGGCGCGATCGAACAGCACATTGTAATAAGCCATGTTAAGGTGGCCATTGTAATC
>JASHYD010000579.1 GCA_030043175.1 Xanthobacteraceae bacterium
GCCGGCCTTGAACTGCCTGAGCGGCCCCGCGCGGAGGACCTTGGCGGCCGACTCGTCAATTGTTTCATCAAATGTGAAGCCGACCGGCGCGGCACGCTGCGTGGTCGCCGGCAGATCATGTTGGACGATTCCGACGTCCATCACCATCGCCACGCCAAAGGTGCGGTCGGCGGCGTCGCCGCCGCCGCGATCGGCGATCCTGCGGTCTTCGTATCGGTTGACGCCATGCACCAGGGTCCCCAGGGCGGCGGTCCCGTCATCGCGATCGTCGATGCGGGCGAATGACGGGATCGAACCGGTTTGGCGTTTTGCGTATCAGCTGAGCCCTTGGTTTCGAGTCGAGATCAAGCGCCGCCCGCAAAAGCATCCGATCACGTGCCAAACCGGCAGACCAGGTTGAGCCCGGCATGAGCCCAATCGGTGCGAACCGCGCGAATGACCAGTTGCGGCAGCCGGCCCATGAAGCCGGCCCCAGGCAGAGGCACTCGCTCCGGTTCGTCCATCTGCACAGCGAAGCCGATGTCGCGCAGTCGGGGCGCGGCGTCTGCGTCGCCGGCAGCAGGACGACGAAATCACCGCTCTCAATCTCTAGATTGACGTTGGCGACATTGCCATCCAAGATTTTCGAATGCGAGCGAAAGCCCACGCCTCTCCACGGCAGACGTGGCAGCCGAGACGGCCTTGTCTGCGAACCCCGTTTGGCGCAGACGATCGGATGACTCAAGCTGACTGTCCGATTTCGGGCGCTGGCGGTCAACGCCTCATTCCGGAATCATCTTGGCATAGGCCGTGCAGCGCTCAATCCACCCCGACCGTCTTCGGGGTTGGCGCCCAAATCCCGCCCAATCCCTCCTCATCGGGCGACAAAATACGCAGGGCTCAAATGCCAACTTTCCGCAGTTCGCGCGAGCTTCCGGTCCGACCGCTGCACAATTGCGTGTGCGTACTCAAATGACGACGCGATATTTTGGCGCTCCCATCAAGCGCAACGAGGACCGACGTTTACTGACCGGGCGGGCGCTGTTCGTCGATGATGTCGCGTTCCCCGCGATGCTGCACGCTGCCTTCCTGCGCAGCGCCATCGCCCACGGGCGGCTGCGCAGCGTCAACGTGGAGTTGGCGCGCGCGCGACCGGGCGTCGTCGCGGTCTATACCGCCGCCGATCTCGGCAGCTACTGGCAAGCTGGGCCGCTGCTGGTGCCGCCGCCGCCGATCGCCGGAATCACCTTCAACCAGCGCACCCAGGTGCCGCTCGTCCGCGACAAGGTTCGGCACGTGGGCGAGCCGCTTGCGGTGGTGATCGCGGTGAGCCGCGAGGTGGCCGAAGACGCACTCGCCGATATCGCGGTTGACATCGAGCCGCTGCCGGCGGTGGTCGATCTTGAAAAGGCGCTCGACCCGGCCTCGGCGCGTGTTCATGACGACGTGCGCCGGAACATCGCCGCGCATGTGCGCCAGACCAAGGGGGACTATGCGGCGGCGTTGGCGCAGGCTGACCATGTCGTTCGACGACGGCTCGTCTATGACCGCGGCGCATCCTCGCCGGTCGAGACCCGCGGCATCGTCGCCAACTGGGACCAAAAGGCCGAGCAGCTTACCGTGTGGGACACCACGCAGGCGCCGGTGTTTCTGCGCAGCGGGCTCGCAGGCATGTTGGGTCTCGGCGAACGGCAGGTCCGTGTCATCGCGCCGTTCGTGGGCGGCGGTTTCGGACCCAAGATCATGCTGTTCTACCCGGAGGAGGTGTTGCTGCCGTGGGCGGCGATCCGGCTCGAACGTCCCATCAAATGGATCGAAGACCGTAAGGAGCACTTTTTCGCCACGACTCATGAGCGCGGCCAAATCCACGATGCCGAAATGGCGCTCAGCCGTGACGGGCGCATCCTCGGCATCAAGGACGTGTTCCTGCATGACGGCGGCGCCTACGATCCCTACGGGCTGACGGTGCCGATCAACAGCCAGTGTACGCTGCTTGGTCCTTACGACGTTGCGAACTACGACTCGACCTTTACGGCCGTATTCACCAACAAGCCGATTGTCACGCCCTATCGTGGGGCGGGGCGCCAGCATGGTGTGTTCGTAGTGGAGCGGCTGCTTGATCTGGCGGTCCAGGAGCTTGGCATTGATCGCGCCGAAATCCGCCGACGGAATTTCATTGCCGCAGATGCTTTCCCGTACGACAACAGGATCCTGTACCAGGATTTCGCCCCGCTCTCCTACGACAGCGGCAATTATGAGCCAATCCTCGACAAGGCGCTGGGGATGGTGGGCTATGACTCCTTCCTCAAAGAAGAGCAGCCGCGCCTGCGCGCGACAGGGCGCCATGTCGGCATTGGCATTGCGGCCTATGTTGAGGGCACCGGCATCGGCCCCTATGAGGGCGCGCGCGTGCAGATACAGGCTAACGGCAAAGTGAATGTCGCGACCGGCATCGGCACCCAGGGCCAGGGACACTGCACCAGTTTCGCCCAGATCGTCGCCGACGAAGTCGGCGTTAGCGTCGGCGACGTCGCCGTGGTGACAGGCGACACCAACGAGTTCTATTGGGGCGCCGGCACCTTTGCGAGTCGCGGCGCCGTGGTGGCAGGCAACGCGGTCAGCGAAGCCGCCAAGGCCGTGCGAGGTAAGATCCTGCGGATCGCATCCGAGCATTTCGAGTGTGCCGAGGAGGATCTCGCTATTGCCGACGGCAAGGTCTCGATCGCAGGCGTGCCCGGGAAATCCGTCGGGCTCGGCGAGCTTGCCATAAAGGCAAACCCGATGCGGGGTGCGGTCCGTCCCGGTACCGAGCCGGGGCTTGAGTCGACGCGGTATTTCGGCCCCGCGGCCGGAGCGACAGCGAGCGGCGTGCACGCCGTCATCCTCGAGGTGGATCCCGAGACCCTCGCGATCGAGATTCGCAAATATGTTGTGGTGCACGACTGCGGGACAGTGATCAATCCGATGATCCTGGCTGGGCAAATCCATGGCGGCGTCGCCCAAGGAATCGGCAATGCGTTCTATGAGAAGCTCGTGTTCGATGACTACGGACAATTGCTCAACGCTTCGCTCGCTGATTATCTGCTGCCGACTGCGCTCGACGTGCCCACCATGGAACTCGGCCACACCGTGACGGTGTCGCCGCTCAACCCGCTGGGTATCAAGGGCGCCGGCGAGGCGGGCGCCATACCGGTCGGCGCACTGTTCGCGCAGGCGATCGAGGATGCACTTGATCTTCCCACGCGCGGTATCGAAATCCTTGAGATTCCGCTCAGCCCGAGCCGGCTGTGGGAGTTGGTCCATTGTACGAAGTGATTCGTCATTTCAGCGTACCGGCAATCCGCAGATCGCTGCGGCGCTGCAGGTCAATGGATTGCTGATCGTCGGGCGCCGTCGCCATCGTCATGGCGGGGTCGTTCGCCAACACCAAGTTGGGTTTGATCGTACGCATGACCGGCGACAGTGCCGCGGCCGCCAGGGCCATGAGGATTTCGGTCGATCTGGTGCGCTTTCTCGCCACCGCGGGCGGCGGATTTCTGGCCGACGTCGGCGGCGCTTTCCTGTCGCTCTATTACCCAGGTTCGTGGAACCAGGGACTCTCCTCCGGGCAGGGTCTGATGGCCGTCGCTCTGGTCATCTTCGCGCGTTGGAAACCGCTGCAATGCGGGTGGTGGCGCTGCTGTTCGGCGCCGCCGGCGCCATCGGGCCGGCGTTACAGTCGGTCGGCATCACCCAGGGCTACTACTTTTTCAACGCCGCCCCCTATATCCTCACGCTGTTAATCATGATCGTGTCGGCGCGATCGAAGCAGGCAATGCGCGACGTTCCCGGTGAACTGAGCGTCACCAAATGAGTGGAGGGCTCCGATGAACGGACTCGGTGGTCTCAACAAGACGCCTAACGGCGTCGTGATCGGCGTTGTGCAGCTGCAATTGCCGGTTGTGGCGACGCCCGATCAGCTTGCCGCCCAGACCTGCCGCATCGTCGACATGGTGGGCAAGGCGCGGCGAAACATCCCGTCCATGGACCTTGTGGTGTTTCCCGAATACGCGCTGCACGGTCTGTCCATGGACACCAATCCAGTGATCATGTGTGCACTCGACGGCCCGGAGGTCGCCGCATTCAAACAGGCCTGCGCGGACAATAGGATCTGGGGTTGCTTCTCGATCATGGAGCGCAACCCCGGTGGCAACCCTTTCAATTCGGGACTTATCATCGACGACCGGGGTGACCTCAAGCTCTATTATCGCAAGATGCATCCGTGGGTGCCGGTGGAGCCATGGGAGCCCGGGGACATCGGTATTCCGGTCGTCAGCGGGCCCAGCGGCGCCAAGATCGCCCTGATCATCTGCCATGACGGCATGTTTCCCGAGATGGCGCGCGAATGTGCCTATAAGGGCGCCGAGATCATGATCCGCACAGCGGGTTACACGGCGCCCATACGCGAGGCCTGGCGCTTCACCAACCAGTCGAACGCGTTCTGCAACCTAATGATCACTGCCAATGTGTGCATGTGCGGCTCGGACGGCACATTCGATTCGATGGGCGAGGGTATGATTGTTAATTTCGACGGCTCGATCATCGCCCACGGCACAAGCGGACGGCCGGACGAGATCATCACCGCCGAGGTGCGCCCAGATCTCGTGCGCGAGGCGCGTGCCCACTGGTCGGTCGAGAACAACATCTACCAACTCGGCCACCGCGGCTTCACGGCGGTGGCCGGCGGCGCCCAGGATTGCCCCTACACCTATATGCAAGACCTCGTCGCGGGCCGATACCGCCTGCCGTGGGAGAGCGAAGTGAGGCATACCGACGGAACCTCTTGCGGCTTCCCGCAGCCGTCACGTCGGTACCGCGAACGACTCGACCACGCGGCAGAGTGACCATGCCGACGCATGCAGCGATTCCTGCTCGGGGTCTTCGAGGGCGATCGGACGCCGCAGAATGCCGCGCTCACGATCATCGACATGCAAACCAACTTCTGCAGCAAGGGCGGCTACGCCGATGCATCGCTACGATCTCGCGCTGACCCGCGTGCCGATCGAGCCGATCGCCCGGTGTCATCGACAAGCCCGGCAAGGGATCGTTCTGTCTCACCGATCTCTGGCTGATGCTGTGCACGCGGCATCCGCAAGATCATGCGCACCGGCATAACGACCGACCTATGCGTGCACACCACCATGCACGAGGCCAATGACCGCGGCTTCAATGCCAGCTGGTCGCGTCCGGCTGCGGCGCCACTGACCCCGGCAATCACGTCGGCGGCGATCAAGATGATCAAGATGCAAAGGGCGTGTGCGCCCGATGACGTGTCGATTGCGGTTGAACCGGGTGCGTTTCACGCCTTGCTCGGCGACGCGTGTCTCGGCCAGGACGACCGTCCCAACGCTACTTGGGAGCCGCGTTGGCCCTGCTGGCGCGCGTCGGCTGAGCGTTGGCGGGAGGGTCCGTGACAGCCGCCGGGGGTGGCGGCGACGGTGGGGGCGGCGCCGGGGTCTGCCACTGGCCGAAACAAAATGCGCAATAAGTGGGCCACGGCTGGGACGGCATGAGCTGGGTCGGCCCGCCGCCCCCCGCCTGCGCCTGAGCAGCATACAGGATGCCGGCTGCGACCGTCGCCGACAGTATGATGGGTCTCATAACGACCTCCGTAGTTCGCTAGGATCTTCTTCAACATCGGCCCGGCTGCGGTCAACGCATCCTACTCGACCACTCCATATGCGTCGATTCTGCTCGGCGAAGACGAAATGCCCGGTGCGATGAGCCGGGCATGTGCATGCGAGAGCTGCACTCACTTGAAATGATAAGTGGTGCCGATATAGGCCGTATTTTCGATCGCGGTGCCGGGTGCGCAACCCAACGAGCCGAGCTGCGTGCAACCGGAAGCCGAGAAGGCGCCGCTGTTATGGTCGGTGCCAAATTTATTGTACCAGTAGCGCCACCCTACGTAGGTTTCCCACACCCCGGCTCTGCCGAACGTCAGTTTGCCGGCATCGAGCGTGAGGCGGTTGTCCTCGAACACTTCCGTCTTGGTCTCGTTGGTATCAATGCTCCAAGGGGTCAAACCGTTGACCAGCGCAGCCTGCTGGGCGGAGGAAATACCGCTACCCTTCGGGAAGGTAACGCCTGTAAAGCTATTCCAGGTGAGCGGGATCGGCAGGAAGCTCAGCGGTTCGGAAATCAACAGTTCGAGGTGCGGAGTCCAGTTGAAGCTGCGGTCGCCCGGGTAGCAGGGACCGGCGCCTGTGCAGCCGCTGAACTGCGATATGTTGGCTTCGAGGAAGGAATTGTAGTTCCACTCCTTCTGCGCCAACACGCCGAGGATGACGGTGCCGGGCAGATTGAAGGTCAACGCACCGCCGATATCGAATTTTCTGACTTCCGGGGAGAGCTGATTGTTTTCGGTGTTGGCGTCGCCGCCGATCTCGAAGCCGATATCCTTGAAGATCAGGTTGCTGAAGATCTTGTTACCGAACACCGCGTTGCCGCTGATCGTGCTGCGCACTATTCCATAGACTTCGGCGGCACCGTCAGCGCCGTTCAATCCCCTGATCGGGTCCCGGCTGCTCGACTTCAAGTAATCGATGTTGATGAAATTGGTGCCATAGGCCCACACGTCGAAGTGCGTGATGGTGCCGACAAACTTGTCGAAGGAGTTCTTGCCACAGTTGCTGTTGCCTGGAATGTTGGTTCCGCACCAGCCGGCCGGCACGGCGCCCGCACCGACCCCCGGGTCGGTTGCATTCGGGAACCACGTGAAGCTGACCGAGGTGTCATTGACGATGAAAAACGGGGCTGGCGTAGGTGCGGGTGGAGCTTTGGCAGGCACGTCGGCCGCCGACGCCGAACCGGCCCATGTGATGGCCGCGACGGCGATCGCAAGCGTAATGGATGTGCACAGCAAGTGACTTCTGGCAGACATCAAGCCCCCCTGGATGAGAAACGTGAGTTACCTCACATAGGGGCAATGTACGGGGGCGGATGCGGCTGCGAAGCCTAAATTTTAAACTGTTTAATGCGCGTTTTGATTACAAACTCAGTTCTCTGTCTCGATTGATTTAAGAAATGCTGGGAGTTGACCGCTCTATATTGGGCGTGAAAGTAAAAATACACTGTCTTTACAATTCGTTGAATTCCCGCGCGGCGCATGGTCAAATGAGAACAGCACAGAATGCGACAACGACGACGCTTTGCTCAAAAAAAAATTACCAAGCAATTGGGTTGTTTTATATTTTTTGATGTCTGTGACAAAATTGCAACAATTGAAAACGCAGGAGGGAAAACTTGGTTGTCGGCTTGTATCTTATACGATGACGCATCTTTCGCGTTCTACTTAAACGGGCCGGAATACGACGCGAGCGTCATTTTTGATTTCGACTTTTCTTTTGGCGGTCGAACTGCCCTTTCTAACGACAGGTGCCTCTTTTCCGCACTTCCGCTGGTACTGAAATTGGCGGATTATCGGTCTTTTGGAAACCTCAAAAAGGGCAATCGCGCATGCGCCGCCATATCCATTTCCTGCGCCGCGGCACGATCGTTCGTCTAAGCGGCGTCGCTCCGCACGTAACGCTGCTCGATTATCTTCGCCTTCATGAGGGCGCTACCGGGACCAAGGAAGGTTGCGCCGAGGGCGATTGCGGTGCCTGCACCGTGGTGCTGCGCCGCCTGGTCGGCCATAGCCTCGTTTATCATGGCATCAACGCGTGCATCACCTTGGCGGGCCAGGTCGACGGCGCCGATCTCATCACCGTCGAGGACCTTGCGGGTAACGGCGGCCTCCATCCGGTACAGCAGGCACTGGTCGATTTTCACGGTTCGCAATGTGGCTTCTGCACGCCCGGATTCGTGATGTCGCTGTTCGCGCTGTTCCACGCGCGAAGCGCTTTTGTCCGGTCCGACATGGCCGGCGCAGGAAGGCAAACGAGGCACCTGGGCCGCGATGAAGTGAGCGACGGGATCGCCGGAAATCTTTGCCGCTGCACCGGCTACCGTCCAATCATTGAGGCCGGCGTCGCCGCTTGCGCCACCGGCGCGACAGATCGATTTAGCGAGAGCGAAGCGCAAACCATCCAGGCTCTCGCCGCACTCGAGGATGACGCCGATGTGTGCGCCGGCACCGCGGAGCGCTTCTTTGCTGCGCCGGCAAGCGTTGATGCGCTAGCAAAGCTTTACGCCGAGCATCCGGACGCCGTGCTGGTGTCGGGTGCGACCGATGTGGGGTTGTGGATCACGAAAGACATGCGCGACCTTGCCAAGGTCATCTGGCTCGGCCGCGTGAAGGACCTCGACACAGTCGCCGACGACACCGAGCAGGTGATCATCGGCGCAGGCGCGACCCACGCGGCCGCACTGCCGCATCTTGCCGCCATCGATCCCGATCTCGGCGAAATGATGCGCCGCTTTGCCGGTCCCCAGGTGCGCAATATGGGCACCATCGGCGGCAACATCGCAAACGGCTCACCAATCGGCGATACGCCGCCGGCCCTGATCGCGCTCGGCGCCACCCTCGTGCTGCAGAAGGGCGCCGTTTCACGCACGCTGCCGCTTGAGGATTTCTTCGTTACCTACGGCAAGCAGGATCGTGCCGCGGGCGAGTTCGTACGCGCCGTGATCGTGCCAAAGCTCAAACCTGACGAACGGTTCCGCTGCTACAAGGTTTCAAAGCGCTTCGATCAGGACATTTCCGCCGTCCTGGCAGCGTTCAAGCTGCGCATGGAAGGCAAGCGCATTATCGCGGCGCGCGTCGCGTTCGGCGGGATGGCGGCGAGGCCGCAGCGAGCAAGCGCCGTCGAAGCCGCGCTATGCGGTGTCGATGTCGCCGATCCGACGGGCTCAGACCGCGCCTGCGAGCGGCTCGGCGTGGATTTCACGCCGATCTCCGACCATCGCGCCAGCGCCCGCTATCGCATGCAGGTTGCCCAGGCTCTGCTGCGCAAGGCCCTGGCCGAAATCGCTGGAGCGCCATCGCGCACCACCCGTGTGGTCGGATGGCGGGAGGAGTTGCATGCGACGACCTAGTGATACCTCACCGGCTCGCCCTCCTGGGGTTGCGGGCGTCCCGCCCGCTGTTCCCCCGCCCTCTCTTCCCCCGCAAGCGGCGGATGCCAGGGCTGACGCGGCTGGACGCGTGCGGTCGGAGGATGCGGCGATGCAATGCCTTGCAGCCGATCAACCGCCCCCGCGCGTGGTCGGCATTTCGACCCGGCATGATTCGGCGGTCCGACACGTGGTCGGCAGCGCCCTCTATGTCGACGATATGCGCGAGCCCGCAGGGACGCTTCACATTGCCGTCGGCGGCGCGCCTGAGGCCCGTGGCCGGATCGCCCGCATCGACCTCGACGCCGTGAGGTGCGCGGCCGGCGTGATCGCGGTGCTGACTGCCGCCGACATCCCGGGCCGGAACGACGTGAGTCCGGTGATGGGCGACGATCCGATGTTCGCGGACGGAAACGTGGAATTCCATGGCCAGGTCGTGTTCGCGGTCATCGCCGAGAGCCGCGATCTGGCCCGGCGCGCCGCGCGACTTGGCAGGATCGAGATTGCCGCCGAAACCCCGTTGGTGACGGTGGATGATGCGCTCAAGGCGGACTGCCACATTCTGCCCGACTACAGCTTCAACAAGGGCGACTGTGCCGCCGTGCTCGCGGCCGCCTCGAACCGGATCGAGGGCACGTTGCGCATCGGCGGGCAGGAGCACTTCTACCTTGAGGGCCAGGTCGCACTCGCCATACCGGGCGAGGACGAGGTGACGATCCACGCCTCGACGCAGCATCCGAGCGAACTGCAGCACATCGTTGCGCATGTGCTCGGCCTGCCCAATGCCGCTGTCACAGTCGAGGTGCGGCGCATGGGCGGGGCGTTCGGCGGCAAAGAGAGCCAGGCCGCGCAATGGGCCGCGATCGCGGCGCTCGCCGCCCGAATCACGGCGCGGCCTTGCAAAATCCGCCTCGATCGCGACGATGACATGGCGATGACCGGCAAGCGACATGATTTCCGCGTCGACTACAAGGCCGGCTTCGACCAGGACGGCCGGCTTGCGGCGGCAGATATCGCGCTCGCCTCCCGCTGCGGCTATTCGGCAGATTTGTCGGGGGCCATCAATGACCGCGCCATGTTTCACGCCGACAATGCCTACCACCTGCCGGCCGCCCGCATCACCACCAGGCGGATGAAGACCAACACGGTCTCGAACACGGCATTCCGCGGCTTCGGCGGACCACAGGGCATGCTGGCCATCGAGCGCCTCATCGACCATATCGGTTGGACCCTCGGCATCGATCCGCTCGACATTCGCAAGCGCAATCTGTACGGCCCAGGCCGTGACATGACGCCTTACGGCATGCCGGTGACCGATAACATTCTGCCGGAGCTGATCGAGACGCTGGAACGCACGTGCGAATACCGCTCGCGCCGAACATCGATCACGGCGTTCAACCGCGGCAGCCGTTTTCTCAAACGAGGCTTCGCGCTCACGCCCGTCAAGTTCGGAATTTCGTTCACCACCAGCTTTCTCAACCAGGCCGGTGCGCTCGTTCACGTCTATCAGGACGGCTCGGTCCATCTCAATCACGGCGGCACCGAGATGGGACAAGGATTATTCGTCAAGGTCGCCCAGGTGGTGGCGGAGGAGTTCGGGATCGATCTCGATAGGGTCCGGATTACGCCAACCACTACCGCCAAGGTGCCAAATACATCGGCGACCGCAGCCTCCTCGGGGTCCGATCTCAACGGCATGGCGGCGCGCGCGGCGGCGCGAACCATCAAGGCCCGGCTTGTCGAGTTTGAGTCCGACAAATGGGACGTCCCGGCCGACCTCATTACGCTGCGCGACAACCAGGTGCTTCTCGGCAACCAGTCGATTGCGTTCCCCGACCTCGTCAAACAGGCTTATCTCGCCCGCATCTCTCTGTCCTCGACCGGCTTCTACCGCACGCCGGACATTCACTGGGATGCCAAACGGGCGACCGGGCGGCCGTTCTACTACTTTGCGTATGGCGCAGCTTGCAGCGAAGTGATCGTCGATACCCTGACCGGCGAAATGAAGGTCGAGCGCGTCGACATCCTTCACGACGTCGGCCATTCTCTCAATCCGGCGATCGACATCGGCCAGATCGAGGGCGGTTTCGTCCAGGGCATGGGCTGGCTCACGACAGAGGAATTGGTGTTCGACGACCGCGGCCGCCTGCTCACCCGCGCGCCGTCGACTTACAAGATTCCTTGCGCGGCCGACGTGCCGGTTGATTTCCGCGTGGCGCTGTTCGACGGCGTCAACCGCGAAAATACCATCTACCGCTCCAAAGCCGTGGGGGAACCGCCGCTGATGCTGGCAATTTCGATATTTGCCGCGATTGCGGATGCCATCCACAGCCTGGCCCCCGGACGCCCGGTGCCGCTCGACGCACCAGCCACCCCGGAATCGATCTTGCATGCCGTTGAACTGGTGGCGCAGCATCAAGGACGCGATGACCGCGGTATGGACCACGATTGAGCGATTTCTCGCCGAGCACGGCGCTGCTGTGCTGGTGACGCTCGCGGAGTCTGCGGGGTCGACCCCGCGCGAAGCCGGCGCGCGCATGGTGGTGCGCCCCGACGGGCGGTTCTCGGGCACCATCGGCGGCGGGGCATTAGAGTGGCTGGCACTCGCCGAAGCACAGCAGATGATGGCCGGCGGCGGCAAAACGGCAGCGTTTCGCCGGCTCAACAAGGCGTTGGGACCCGAACTTGGCCAATGCTGCGGTGGTCGCGTGGTGGTGACGTTGGAGCGCTTCGAAGGGCGCGATCTCGACAAGGTCGTGCCGTTGGCGACGGCGGAACGGGACGGACGCTTCTTGACCCTGTCGGAGCCCGGGCAGCCGATGGGCCGCCTATTTGCGGCTGGCTCTCCTCAAGGACCGGACTACGCCAAGCTCCCTGACGGCCGCATCGCCGAGAGGTTCGGCACCAGCGCGACGCCGCTCTACCTGTTCGGGGCTGGCCACGTGGGCCGCAGTCTGATGCTGGCGCTCGCACCGCTCCCTTTCTCGGTGACGTGGATCGATCCGCGCCCGGCTTCCTTTCCGTCCCATTTACCCGGCAATGTGACCTGCCGCACCGGTATTGATCCGGTGCGCATGATCGAAAGCGCGCCCACCGGCGCTTTCGTGGCGATCATGACCCACAGCCATGCCCTTGATCTCGACATAACGGCGGCGGCACTGCTGGCGCGACGGTTCGCCTATGTGGGCCTGATCGGCAGCGCCAGCAAGCGCGCCCGTTTTGCCGGCCCCCTGCGCCAGACCGGCCTTAGCGACGACGACCTAGCCCGCCTGATCTGCCCCATCGGCCTCACGGAAATTCGCGACAAGGCGCCGGCGGCCATTGCGGCCGGCATCTTGGCGCAGCTTCTCATTTGGCGTGACGCCATCGCGGCGGGGAATTCGACCCCGGAGCACGTAGCGATCATCCCAACCGGCGCCGCGCATGCTTGATCCGACACTACCGCATCCTCTGTCCGACTCTCCTGCGCCTGCGAGGGAGGGCCGGGAGGGAGCGCCGTTGCTGTCTGCCGTCCATATCACCAAGCGGTTCGGGGCGTTTACCGCCAACGACAGCGTGGATCTTGATATCTATGGCGGCGAAATCGGTGCGCTGCTCGGCGAAAACGGCGCTGGCAAATCGACGTTGGTCAAGATCATCTATGGGCTCCTCCAGCCGACCGCGGGCGAATTGCGCTTCATGGACCGCAAGGTCGAGCTTGCCGGCCCCGCCGCGGCGCGCGCGCTCGGCATCGCCATGGTGTTCCAGCATTTCTCGCTGTTCGAGAACCTGACTGTCGCGGAAAACGTGGCGCTCGGCCTGTCGAGTGGCGAGCCGTTGGCCGCCGTGACGGAGCGTCTTGCCGATCTCTCCCGTGTCTACGGCCTGCCGCTCGAGCCCCAGCGTGAGGTGTGGCGGCTATCGGTCGGCGAGCGCCAGCGCATCGAGATCGTGCGGGCGTTGATGCAGAACCCAAAGCTCCTGATCCTCGATGAGCCCACCTCGGTACTGACGCCGCAGGAGACCGATCAACTCTTTATCACGCTGCGGCGCCTCAAAGGCGAGGGCCGCGCTATCCTTTATATCTCCCACAAGCTCGACGAGGTGAAGGCGCTGTGCGATGCCGCTACCATTCTGCGTGGCGGCAAGAGGGTTGCGACCTGCGATCCGCGGATCGAAACGGCAGCATCGCTTGCGCGCATGATGGTCGGCGCCGACATCGGCGAGGTCAGGGCGGCCGCCGACCGCATGACAGGCGCCCCGCGCTTCGTCATTCGCGATCTCACCCTCGATCCCGACGATCCCCACGGCGTGCGGCTCGACACCGTCTCGCTCGAAGTCAAAGGCGGAGAGATTGTCGGCATTGCCGGCGTCTCCGGCAATGGTCAGGACGAGCTGTTTGCCGCCCTCTCCGGTGAGCGGGCTTGCCCCAATGCAGACGACATCGTCATTGATGGCCGCGCGGTCGGGCGGCTGCCGATCACCGCTCGCCGTCAGCTCGGTGCCGCTTTCGTCCCGGAGGAACGTCTCGGCCACGCCACCGTGCCGCGCATGAAGCTTTCCGACAACGCATTGCTGACCGGCCATGCCTCCAGCAGCATGGTTAAGCACGGCTTCATCGACCGCACCGCAATGCTTGCCGCCGTCGATGCGACCAGCCAGGCGTTTGACGTGCGCAAAGCCAGACGCGATCCGGAAGCCATGAGCCTGTCGGGCGGCAATCTGCAGAAGTTTGTGGTCGGCCGCGAAATCCTCCGCGAGCCCGGCGTGCTGCTGGTCGCGCAGCCTACCTGGGGCGTCGACGCCGGCGCGGCGGCAACCATCCGACAGGCGCTCATCAATCTGGCGGCGCGCGGCACCGCGGTGCTCGTCATCAGCCAGGACCTCGACGAACTTGAAGAAATCGCCGATCGCATTGCGGTGATTTTCCACGGCCGGCTTTCGGAGCCGATTGATACCGCGGCAGCGACCCGCGAGACGATCGGCCTGCTGATGGGCGGCAGCACAACCAAGAGGAAGGCCAGCGCGGCGGTCATCGGCGCGCATCCGAACGGAAAAGGTCGTTGGGTTCGAGCTTAGCCAATCTCCCCGCCTGCGGGGAGCAGAAAGGTGCGATTGCCATCTGCCAGCGGGAAGAGTCGCTGCAAGTTGAGATGAAACCTGCCAGGGAGGGGTGAGAATGCAGTTGGTGCTTGAGCGCCGGACCGAGCGCTCCGCCGCGGTCGCCGTCGCGTCGCCTCTGATCGCGATCGCGCTGACGCTCCTGACCATGGCCCTGTTGTTCACCGCACTCGGTAAGAATCCCGTCGCGGCGCTTTCGGTGTATTTCATAGAACCGCTGACCGACAGCTATTCGCTGATCGAACTCGTGGTGAAAGCGACGCCGCTGGTGATGATCGCGATCGGCCTTTCGCTATGTTACCTCGCCAATGTTTGGAATATCGGTGCTGAGGGCCAATTCCTGATCGGCGCGCTGTGCGGCTCATGGCTGGCGGTCAGGACGCAGGGCACCGATGCGGGCGCCTGGGTGCTGCCGGTCATGCTGATGCTGGGGGCGGCCGGCGGCGCGCTTTACGCGCTCATTCCGGCCATCGCAAAGGTGCGGTTCGGCGCAAGCGAGATCCTCACTAGCCTGATGCTGGTCTACACGGCGGACCTGCTACTCGACTATCTGGTCCGCGGACCTTGGCGTGACCCGAACGGCTTTAATTTCCCGACCACAGCCGAGTTCGATCCGGCCGCCACGGTACCGCTCCTCGTCGACGGCAGCCGGCTGCATGTCGGCGCCTTGATTGCACTCGCGGTGGTGGCCGTCGCATCCGTCCTTCTCGGCCGTACCATCAAGGGTTTCGAAATCAAGGTGGTGGGAGCGGCGCCGCGCGCCGCGCGATTTGCCGGTTTCAGCGCTGACCGGCTCGTAATCCTGACTTTCATGATCTCCGGCGCCCTCGCCGGGCTAGCCGGCATCATCGAGGTGGCCGGACCGGTCGGCCATCTGCAGCCAAATTTTTCGCCCGGATACGGCTTCACCGCGATCATCGTCGCGTTTCTCGGCCGTCTCAACCCGATCGGCATCCTGATCGCGGGGCTGTTCCTCGCACTGACTTTCATCGGCGGCGAGCAAGCCCAGATTTCCATCAAGGTGCCGCTCGATCTCACCAAGGTATTTCAAGGTATCCTGTTGTTTTATGTGCTCGCCTGCGATTCCCTGATCGGTTATCGCATTCGCGCCGTGTCGGCCCGCCCTGGAGGCGCCGATGCAGCTGCTTGAGCCGGCATTTCTTCAGGCCATCGCGCTGTCGGTGATCGCCGCGTCGACACCGCTGCTGCTCGCCGCGGCAGGCGAACTCGTCGCCGAGCGCGCCGGCGTGCTCAATCTCGGCCTTGAGGGCATGATGATCATGGGCGCCGCGTGCGGTTTTGCGGGCGCCTATTTTACCGGCTCGGTGATCGTCGGCGCTGTTGGCGGGGTCCTCGCCGGGACGCTGATGTCGGCGGTGTTTGGCGCGCTCACGCTCGGGCTTGCCGTCAATCAGGTCGCGGCCGGCCTCGCGTTGACCATTTTCGGCATCGGCCTTTCTGGATTGATCGGCGCCGGCTTCGTTGGCGAGCGCATCGAGACCGCGCCTCATCTCGAGCTCCACGTGCTCACCGACCTGCCGCTTGTCGGCAAAATCATGTTCGGCCAGGACGCCTTCGTTTACCTGTCGATTGTGCTGGTGATCGCCATTTCGTGGTTCCTCTACCGCACCCGCGCCGGACTGATCGTGCGCGCGGTGGGTGACAATCACGTCTCCGCCCATGCGCTCGGCTATCCGGTTCTGCGAATCCGTTTCTGGGCGGTGCTGTTCGGCGGTGCCTGCGCCGGGCTGGGCGGCGCCTATCTGCCGCTCGCTTACACGCCCTTCTTCATCCCCGGAATGACGGCCGGCCGCGGCTGGATTGCGCTCGCCCTCGTGGTGTTCGCCTCATGGCTGCCGGGCCGGCTCGTCATTGGCGCCTATCTGTTCGGCTTCGTCGCCATTCTGCAGCTTCATTTCCAGGCGCTTCACGTGCCTGTTCCGCCTCAGTTCATGTCGTCCTTACCGTATCTCGCCACTGTGGTGGTGCTGATTGCAATTTCGCGCCGCCGCGGTTTTGTCGGGTCCGCCGCGCCGGCGTCCCTGGGGCTCGTCTTCGTGCCCGATCGCTGAACGATCTTAGGCTGCGGGCGGGCGGGCGCCGCGGTCGGAGAAACCTTCGATACCCGTCGATAATGCGCGGAGTTGAAACATGCGATTTTCTGTTGTCACCGCCGCTGCCGCCGCAGCTGCTTTGGTCGCCGGCGCCGCAATGGTTCCACGTGCGACCGGCGCCGAGAAGACAGCCCAGAAACTCAAGGTCGGGCTAATCTATCTCGGCCCGATCGGCGATATGGGCTGGACCTATCAGCACGAGGTCGGTCGCGGGGGCCTGGTGAAGGACCTGGGCGACAAGATCGAGACGACCTACCTGGAGAACGTCCCGGAAGGCCCCGATGCCGAGCGCGCGATCGAGCAGCTTGCGCGCTCCGGCCACAAGCTGATCTTCACCACCTCGTTCGGCTACATGGACCCGACCCTCAGGGTGGCGAAGAAATATCCTGGGGTCCATTTCGAACACGCCACCGGCTACAAGCGCGACAAGAACATGGCGACCTATTCGGGGCGCTGGTATGAGGCGCGCTATATCCAGGGTCAGATCGCGGGTAAGATGTCAAAAACAGGCGTGCTCGGTTATATCGTCTCGTTCCCGATTCCGGAAGTGATCATGGGCATCAACGCCACCATGTTGGGCGCACAGTCGATCAATCCGAACATCAAAGTGAAGATCATCTGGGTAAACACGTGGTTCGACCCCGGCAAGGAGGCCGACGCGGCCAAGGCGCTGCTCGATCAGGGTGCCGATATCATCATGCAGCACACCGACAGCCCTGCGGCCGTGCAGGTCGCCGCGGCGCGGGGCGCGCTCGCCTTCGGCCAGGATTCCGACATGATCAAGTTCGGTCCGAACGCCCAGCTCACCTCCATTATC
>JASHYD010000580.1 GCA_030043175.1 Xanthobacteraceae bacterium
CGTTCCAGCAGATGACTGTGCTGGAGCAGCGCGCGGCTGAGATCGTCCAGGCCGATCCTGCTGTCGCGGCCGTCGGTTCCTCGGTCGGCGGCACCACCTATGGCGGAACGGTCAATAACGGGCGCCTGTTCATCGGCCTCAAGCAACCCTCCGAGCGCGGCGGACTGTCCACCTCAGCCATCGTCGAGCGCATGCGGCTTGCACTCGCAGATATACCGGGCGTGCGCGTCTATATGTGGCCGGCGCAGCAACTGCCCTATCTCGGCGGCCGGCAGAGCCAATCTCAATATCAGTTCACCCTGATGGACGCCGATGCCGAGGAGTTGTCGTTGTGGCTGCCGCGGTTGCAGGAACGCATCCGCCGCATTCCGGGCATCATCGATGTCACCACCGACCGGCAGCTGGGCGGCTTGCAGGCCAATGTGGTGATTGACCGCGCGGCGGCGTCCCGGCTTGGCCTCCAGGTCCAGGACATCGACAACGCGCTCAATAATGCGTTCTCGCAGCGCCAGATCTCGACCATTTTCACCCAGCGTAATCAGTATCGCGTCATCCTCGAGACCGATTTGCAGTTTCAGCAGGATCCCTCAAACATCAATCGCATCTTCATCGGCGGCGGCACCGCTCAAGGCATATCGAACGGCGGTACCCAGGTCCCGCTGGCTGCTGTCGCCCGGATTGAGAAGTCCAACACGCCGCTGTCCGTCAATCACCAATCGCAATTTCCGGCCGCGACGGTGACATGGAATCTCACCGCCGATACCCCGCTCGAGACAGCCGCGAACGCCGTGATGCAGGCGGTCGCCGAGATGCATTTGCCGGATACGTTGCGGACCGACTTCGCCGGCGACATGAAGGTGTTCCGCGAAAGCGCGGCGTCGCAGGAGCTGCTGATCCTCGCGGCCCTGGTCGCAGTCTACATCGTGCTCGGCGTCCTCTACGAGAGTCTCGCCCATCCGCTGACGATTATCTCCACTTTGCCGTCGGCGGGCCTCGGTGCTTTGCTGGCGCTGACGGTGTTCGGCGCCGAACTCTCGATCATCGCCTTCATCGGCATCATCCTTTTGATCGGGATCGTCAAGAAGAACGGCATCATGCTGGTGGATTTCGCGCTTGCCGCCCAACGTCGCGGCGACCGCACGGCCGAAGAGGCCATTCACGAGGCCTGCCTGCGGCGCTTCCGCCCGATCGTCATGACCACCATGGCGGCACTGCTCGGGGCGGTTCCGCTGCTTGTAGCCACCGGCACCGGCTCCGACCTGCGCCGGCCGCTAGGCATGACCATCATCGGCGGCCTCGCGGTGTCGCAGTTGCTGACGCTCTACACGACGCCAGTCGTGTATCTGCTGCTTGATCGGCTGCATTGCCGCCTGTGGGGAGAGGCAACCCTCAGGCCATCCACGCCTGGCGCGGCTGCGGATGCGCCGGCCGAATGAACTACTCCAAGCCGCCAAGCGGCTGTGCGATAAAGGTGGCGGCGACGCGTGGCAGGGCTTGTTTGCAATGCCGCTCGCGCTCAATCATAGCCACCAGTGCGCGACTACGGGTCAGACCGTCAACTCGCGCACGACCTATGCCGAAACGGAGGCCTGGGATGCGGGTTTCATTTCGCGATCCGATCCGGCATTCTTTGACTTACGCGTTCCTCTCGTGGCTAGGAGTTGGCATCGCCTTGCAGCGGCTTTTGGTCCGTCGTTCCGGTTCAACTTTTGCGGTCTGTGGTGGTAGCCGGCCCGCATGTTGATGCGGATGCAAGTGGCACTTTGCGATGCACGGTCATTTCGGGCGCGCTGCGCGCACTTGTGATTGTGCCCGAACCGCGCTTAACCTTTGCGTCAAGCGGCACCGCCGGCTTGTGCACAAGATAGGGCATCATGACAGCCTGATCCGAAAGGAAACGCCATGCGATTATCGAAGCCGTTTTGCCTGTTAGCGCTTGCCGTCGCGGCGCTTGGCCTTGTCGGCAGTGCGTCGCGTGCCCAGGACTACCCCACCAAGCCGGTGAAATGGGTGGTGCCCTATCCGCCCGGCGGCACCACCGACCTTCTGGCGCGGCTTATCGGACAGTATCTCTCCGAGCACCTCCGTCAGCAATTCGTCATCGACAATCGTCCGGGCGCCGGCAACAACATCGGCACCGAGGTGGTGGTGAACTCGCCGCCCGACGGCTACACGCTTCTCCTGGCCAATCCCGCCAACGGCATCAACGCAACCCTCTACAAGAGGCTTCCGTTCAACTTCCTGCGCGATATCGCTCCTGTTGCCGGCATCACGCGGGTGCCGAACGTGATGGAAGTCAATCCCAATTTCCCGGCGAAGACAGTGGCGGAATTTATCGCTTACGGCAAAGCCAACCCGGGCAAGATCAACATGGCGTCGTCCGGCAACGGCACGTCGGTGCATCTGTCGGGCGAATTGTTCATGGCCATGACCGGCATCAGGATGACTCACGTGCCGTACCGCGGCGCTGCACCGGCGCTCACTGATCTTATTGCCGGCACCGTCGACGTAATGTTCGACAACTTGCCGTCCTCGATCGAGTTCGTCAGATCCGGCAAGCTTCGCGCGCTCGCGGTTACGACAGAAGTCCGCAACGAGGCGCTGCCCGACGTGCCGGTTGTTGCCGATACTGTGCCGGGCTATGAGGCAAGCGCCTGGTTCGGCATCGGGGCGCCGAAAGGCACGCCCACCGCTATCGTCGAAAAGATCAACAAATCCGTCAATGAAGCGCTTGCGGATCCCAAGATGAAGGCGCGTCTTGCCGAACTCGGCGGCGTTCCGATGGGCGGCACGCCGGCCGAGTTCGGCGAGGTCATGGCGTCCGAAACCACCAAATGGCAGAAGGCCGTGAGGTTCTCGGGCGCGTCGATCGAGTGACCGAAGGTCGGGCGTCGCGCCCGTTTGAAAACGAGCGGGCGAGCGCCCGCGCTCCGCTGGATTGCCCATGACCCGCAAACGCCCCGAGGAGCTACGCAGCTATCGCTGGTTCGGCGTCAATGATCTGCGGGCGTTCGGCCATCGATCGCGCTTGCGTCAGTTCGGCTACGATTCGCAGGATTGGACCGGCAAGCCGGTGATCGGCATCATCAACACGTGGAGCGACATCAATGCCTGCCACGGCCACCTGCGCGCGCGGGCACAGGACGTGAAGCGCGGCATCCTGCAGGCGGGCGGGCTGCCGGTTGAGCTGCCGGCGATGTCGCTGGCCGAGCCGATGGTGAAGCCTACCACCATGCTGTATCGGAATTTTCTCGCCATGGAGACCGAAGAGCTGCTGCGCAGCCATCCGATCGACGGCGCCGTGCTGATGGGGGGCTGCGATAAGACCACACCCGGCCTCGTCATGGGGGCGATCAGCATGGGATTGCCCGCAATCTACGTGCCGGCCGGCCCGGCGCTGCGCGGCAACTGGCGCGGTCAGACCCTGGGCTCCGGCTCGGACGCGTGGAGATATTGGGACGAAAAACGCGCCGGCACCATCAGCGACAAGGACTGGGCCGAGATCGAGGGCGGCATCTCACGTTCCCACGGCACCTGCATGGTGATGGGCACCGCCGCAACCATGATGGCGATCGCCGAAGCGCTTGGCCTTGCGCTGCCGGGCGCATCGTCGATCCCGGCCGTGGACTCGGGCCACATTCGCATGTGTGCGGCTGCCGGCCGCCGCATCGTCGATATGGTGTGGGAGGATCTGACGCCGGCGCGCCTCCTCACGCCGGCATCCTTCGACAACGCGGTGCGGGTTCACATGGCGATGGGCGGCTCGACCAATGCCATCATTCACCTGATCGCTATGGCGCGCCGCGCAGGGATCGCGCTCGACATGAAGCGCTTCGACGACATTTCCCGCGAAGTCCCGGTGCTCGCCAACGTGCGGCCCTCGGGCAAGTACCTGATGGAGGACTTCTATTACGCGGGCGGCCTGCGCGGCCTGATGGCGGAATTGCGTGATCGGCTCGATCTCAGCTGCCTCACTGTAACCGGCAAGGTTCTCGCCGATGGCCTCGACGACGCCAAGGTGCATCTGCCCGACATCATCCATTCGCTCAACGATCCGGTGTCGACCGCCGAGGCGATGGCGGTGCTGGCCGGCAACCTGGCGCCGCGTGGTTGCGTCATGAAGCCCTCGTCTGCCGATCCGCGGCTCATCAAACATCGCGGGCCCGCACTCGCCTTCGAGGACTACAATCACATGGCGCGCGAAATCGATCGCGACGATCTCGACGTTACCCCTGACCACGTCATCGTGCTCAAGAATGCCGGTCCCAAGGGCGGGCCCGGCATGCCCGAATGGGGTATGCTGCCGATCCCCAGAAAGCTCGTGAAAGCGGGCGTGCGCGACATGCTGCGCCTTTCGGATGGCCGCATGAGCGGCACCAGCTACGGCGCCTGCATCCTGCATGTGGCGCCCGAAAGCTATGTCGGCGGGCCCCTCGCTTTCGTGCGCACCGGCGACGAGATCGAGGTCGATGCCGCTGCACGAAGCATTCATCTGCACGTGACCGAAGAGGAACTCGCGCGCCGCCGCAGCGCCTGGCATCCGCCGGTACCGCATTATCAGCGCGGGTACGGCGCGATGTATTCGGCCCACATCGGGCAAGCCGATGAGGGCTGCGATTTCGATTTTCTGCTCGCGGGGGAGAGGATTCCGGAGCCGGAGATTCATTGAAAAGCTTGGACGCGGTTCATCCCGCCAAGAAGGGTGGCCGGGCGAGCGAACCAAAAAAGCAGCCGCCTTGGACCTTGTTGCAGGACTGCCGCGATGGAGCGTGCCTTTGCCGCACGCGGGAGGTTCACGCGATCAAACCTCAGCTGAGGTACCCCGCTCGCGGCTGTCGCGCCCTGATTCGCTTGCAACCGGACTCGCCAACGCCAGGTGGTCGCCAGGTGGCCAATCTCTGTTCGCGTCATTACAAATGCGCTATGCTGGGACATCGCATTCTTGTCCAAAGATACCCGCCGATAGGGGGCGCGCTATGAAAATGTCTCGACGCGAGACGATGCAGTTTTCCGCCGCGGCCGTGGCCGAATTGTCGATTGCCGGCCTCAAAGCTGAGGACGTTGCGGCCCAGGCGGCGCCGCAGCCTGATGGCTTGGTCGACACCCAGCTTCGCAATATCTCGACGTTGCCGCTCAAGCCCGATGGATCGGCTGTCGAGTACACACCCCAGGAGGCCGGCGTGATCACCGGCGTGCTGTGGCGCACAAAGAACCAGACGCCCGCCGGCGAGTACGACGTGCGCAAGATGAAGATTAAGCTCGATGCGCGAGGTACCGCGAAGCTCTCCGGCACCTTGACCTTCGACGTTCTCGAAAAGCTGCCGCGGCACTCCTACGTTGTGCGGTTGCAGTGCGGCGCGCCGATGCCGCGCGGCACGGTGAAATGGACGGGCGTGCGCTTTTCCGATTTTGCCCAGGCGATTGGTGCACAAAGCTTTGCTTACTATAGCCGGCTGGTCGGCTCGGACGGATACTTCATCGATGAGGACATGACGACGCTGATGCACCCGCAGGTGGTCCTGGCCTGGCAGCTCAATGACGAGCCGATCCCGCCGCAGCACGGCGCGCCGCTGCGCCTGATCATTCCGTTCCGCTACGGCGCGCGCAGTCTCAAGGCGATTACGGAGATCCAATTCACCGCGACCACATTCGCCCCGCCGAAGCCGTGGCCGACCTGACAAGGGTCAGTCACGCCTCCTGCCGCCAAACACCTGCAAAAACCCGCCAGCAGATCGGCTAGGCGCGGTGTTCGCGTCGGTTCGGCTTCGTTGTCGGGACCCGGCTCACAGGCCGGTACCGCCGGCACGGTATCAGCTTCATCTGGCTGATGCCGCTCGCCTGCGGCATATCCTGTAAAAGAGGTTTGCCCCGAAGGCCGATCTCGTGGTTGGCAACGGCGCTTGGCTTCGCGCCGATCCCTTGTCGCTTTCGCTTTCGAGCGCCGGCGAATCCACCCGACGGCGACGCCCGGCCCGGTCACAACCGACGGTAAACATACGGGGCGTCCTCTTGGACGGCCGCCAGCTCTTCCACCACATGATGGTGCGGCGAGAGATGGCAGACCGGATCGGTGCCGCGAGCATCGCCGGTAAGTGCGAAAGCCTGGCAGCGGCAACCGCCGAAATCGATCTCGCGGCGCTCGCAGGTCTGGCACGGCTGCGGCAGGAAGCCGGTGCCCCGGAAGGCGTTGAAGGCCGGGTTGTGTTCCCAGATCTCGCGCAGCGAATGGTCTTTCACCGACCAGAATTCGAGTCCTGGGATCGACTCGGCTGCATGGCATGGCAGAACGCGGCCCGCCGGCGTGACGTTAAGCGAGCGGCGGCCCCACCCCCCGACGCACGGCTTGGGGAAGCGGGCGTAGTAGTCGGGCACAACGGCGTCGATGACAATGCGGCCTTGATGCTGTTTGCGCAGCGGTTCAATGCGGCCGACCGCCTCCTCAACCTGCCGGCGCGTCGGCATCAGGGCGGTACGGTTTCTCAGCGCCCAGCCGTAATACTGGACGTGCGCGATCTCGACCCGCGATGCGCCCATGTCGAGCGCCATGGCAACGAGTTCGTCGATGCGGGAGATATTGGCGCGGTGGATCACGACGTTGACCGTGAGCGGCAGCTTGAGGGCGACCACGGCGGCGGCCAGGGCGCGCTTGCGGGCATAGGCGCCCGCATAGCCGGCAACGCGGTCGGCGGATTTCGGCTCGCTGTCCTGGATCGAGATCTGCACATGATCGAGCCCGGCGTCGACGAGTTCATGGAGCCGCTGATCGGTAACGCCGACGGCCGAGGTGATGAGATTGGTATAAAGGCCGGCGCCGCGCGCAGCAGCCATGATGTCGACGAGATCGCGCCGCGCCGCCGGCTCGCCGCCGGACAGATGCACCTGGAGCACACCGAGCGCCGCCGCCTCGCGAAACACACGCGACCAGGTGGCGGTGTCGAGCTCGTTTTCCCGTCTGTCCATCTCGAGCGGATTCGAACAATACGGACAGCCCAAGGGGCAGCGATGGGTGAGTTCGGCGAGGAGGCCGAGCGGGTTGTGGAGCGGCTTCGACGTCTGGCCATCGCCGCCAGAATATCCATTTGGGCGACCGTCGGCGGTCATGGCGTCACAGTTCCAGGAGCTTTTTGTCTGCAAGCCCTTGCAGCAAGTGGGCAACATCGGCCTCGACGCGTCCGCGCGGCGCCCCGAAGGTGGCCGCGAGATCATCCACGATAGCCGCAAAACTCGCCTCGCCGGTGCAACGCTTCACGATCTCGGCGGCGATCTGATCAGCCTTGAACACGCGCTCAGGTGCAAGCAACACCCAGCCGCCCTGGGCTTCGTTATGCACGAGCCGCACGCCGTGCGGCAGACGAGGGCGGGCGTTCGGCAGGATCGATGACGGCGTGGCGGGACTATTCACGTGGGCGGTTCCTTGTTGGTGATGACCGATGTCAGTGCGGTGGCTCGTCCAACGTCCTCTGACCTCTGTCAGCGGTCATCCGGCACAAAGGCGCCGGGCGGGATGTGCTTGGGCGCAACATAGGCGTGGTAGAGCGCATCGAGCATCACCCACAACACGTCGCATTTGAATTCGAGCGCCTTGAGGGTGAGTGCCTGTTGCTCCGGGGTTTTCGCGTTTTGCTTGACATAAGCGAGCGCAAAGTCGCTGTCGCGTTGCGCTTGCGGCGGTCTCGCAGAGAAATACGCGAGGGTCTCGGCGGTGACGAAATCGTAATGACGCAGCATGCCCTCGAGGCGCTCGCCGATGATGACGGGCGAAAACAGCTCGGTGAGCGAGGAGGCAATGGCCTCAAGCAGCGTCTTCTCGGCAACGAAATGCACATAGGCTTCGACCGCAAAGCGCGTTGCCGGAAGCAGGCCCTGAAGCGAGGTGACGTAATCGTGGTGCAGTCCGAGACTGTCGGTGAGCTTGAGCCAGCGCGCGATGCCGCCTTCTCCGGCTGCGATGCCGTCGTGGTCGACGAGGCGGCCGCGCCACTCGCGCCTCACCTCCCCATCAACGCATCGTGCGATCAGGCTCGCATCCTTCACCGGAATCATAGCCTGGTAATAGTAACGGTTGAGCGCCCACGCCTGGACCTGTCCTTTGGAGCACTCGCCGCCATGGAGCAGATGATGGAACGGGTGCAGACGGTGATAGCGCCGCGCCCCGATATCGCGCAGCCTGGCTTCCAGCTCTTCCGGGGTCAGCAATGTCGTCACAGTTCAATCCTCATTCCGTCCTCAGCCACTTCAAAACCCGCTGCTTCAACGGCGCGGCGTTGCGGCGAATCTTCGATCAGGATCGGATTGGTATTGTTGATGTGGATCAGGATGCGCCTGCGGCCGAGGCCTGCGAGCGCCGCCAAGGTGCCATCGGGCCCGCCGACCGGCATGTGGCCCATGCGGCGGCCGGTCTTCACGCCGGCGC
>JASHYD010000581.1 GCA_030043175.1 Xanthobacteraceae bacterium
TTCGCCTCCGCCGGATCCTCGATCTGCTCGCAAACTGCGACCCGATGACCTTGCGCGATGAGACGATGCAGATATTCATCGGCGCGGTGCACCGGCACCCCGCACATGGGAATATCGTGCCCGCGGTGCTTGCCGCGCTTGGTCAATACTATGCCGAGCGCGTGGCTTGCCACTTCGGCGTCCTCAAAGAACAATTCGTAGAAATCGCCCATCCGATAGAACAGGAGGTAGCCCGGATGGGCCGCCTTGATCTCGAGGTACTGCTCCATCAGGGGCGTGACGCGCCCCTCGTCGCCCGTCGGCGATGCGGGGTTGAAGTCAGAGGGAGCGCGGGACGGATCGGCATCCATGGCGCCACGCTAGAGCATTTTTGGTGTGGCGTGTGAAGCGGCCAGCGGTGGAATGTGGACATCGCGAGAAATGCACAAAGTTGGGGCCGCACGACCTCCTTGGTCCAGTTTCTCGATTTATTCTAAGGTGCGGTCTTTGGGTCGATCTCGCGTCCTGTCACTGGTCAGCTTGTCGGTGCCAACCACACGAGAAAATCGAAGCCCAAGCTACTTCACAAATCTCATCCCGGTAATCTCCTCCAAATTTCCGTGGAAGATTTTCTTCTGCACATCCTTCGCCAGATTGAGCGAATCCAGTATGCGCAGCGTCTCGCGGATGTAGCCCGTGCCCTTCTCGGGATCGAACGGGCAGTCGGAGGCGAACAGCACCTTCTCGGTCGGATAGAACGCGAGTCCGCATACCGTCGCGGCGTCGGCGCCGAATACGGCGGTATCGGCGTAAAAGTTCTCTTTGAAGTAGTCGAGCGGACGTTTCTTTAGGCTCTTACGCAGGCTGACGTAGTCCTCGTCGGAGGTGCGGGCGCCGAGCTGGTCCCAGCCAGGGCCGATGCGGCCTTCGAGCATCGGCACGATGCCGCCGAAATGGTGGACGATGATCTTGAGGCGCGGGTGGCTATCGATGATTTTCGAGAATACGAGGCGTGCCATTGCGGTCGCGGTTTCGTAGGACCAGCCGAACGTCCACCAGATTTCATAGAGCGACTTCTTTTCGTCCACGTAGTCGGGCCGCTCGGCGGTGCGCGCCGGGTGCAGCCAGATCGGCTTGTCGAGCGCTTCCATTGCCGACCAGAATTCCTCGTATTGCGGCCGGTCGATGGGCGTGCCGTTGACATTGGTGAAGATCTGCACGCCGCAAGCGCCAAGGTCACGGATCGCGCGCTGTGCCTCCGTGACGGCCGCGGCCGGAGAGGCGAGCGATACCTGGGCAACGAAGCCCGGGAACTGGTCGGCGTGCTGGCGTACGATCTCGGCAAAGCCGTCGTTGATCATGCGGCAGAGGTCGTCACACTGATCGCCGCTCACGAAGCTCTCTAGCGGCGGCATCGGGTAGGACAGGATCTGTGCATAATCCGGAAACATCGAGACGATGCGGCGCCGCTCGTCAAGGTCGAACAGGCAGGGTACGCCGCGCATGCGTTTGCCGATATCCGTGCCTGCCCCGGGAATTTTTTCGACCGCTGCGAAGAATTGCTTCGGGATGAAGTGGGTGTATGCGTCAATGCGCATAGGCAAAACTCCAGCTTAGGTAAGGTCCGGGGCGGGTGATGCGATGAAGGCAGGGCGAATTTACCGCCAGAAGGGGCACGGGGAAGAGGCAGATGTCAAGGCCGCGTGCAAACCATCCCTCCACTAAAGTGAGACGTTTTGCCCACTTCCCCGTGAGGTTCTTTATTGTTGGAGGCCAACATGGTTGCCGGTCTCCTCAGCATGAGGCCACTTTCCATCGGATCTTGGCGCGAGGGCTCTCTTGCCAAGCTAAGTCAACGTCGCATCGACGGCGCTGCGCACCATCACGGCCGGCCGGTAGCGCTGATATCAAGCTCAACGTTGGTTAACAACTCATCGCCGCGAGAATCCTGGCGGCTCTTCAGGCATGGCTCGATCGTGGCGCCAAGGCTGCCGCCATCGCGCATCACCCAAACGACGCGCTGGCCCTGCTGGACAGGCCAGAGTGAAAGGTGTCCGACCTCGCCGTGAAATCAAATGAGGCGGAGCTTGCGCCGAACGGGTCCCGCCACCACGGCCCGCCTGACGGCCTGCGGCTCGCCGATCATTTGCGGTTGATGGCGATGTGCTTCACTCTCGATTGCGCTTGTGGAGTCTTCGGCATCGTTACGGTGAGCACGCCATTGTTGAACGCGGCGGACACCTTGTCCTCGTCCACGTCCTCGACCGGGATGCGCCGTTCGAAGCGGCCGTAGTAGCGCTCGCTCAACAACCGGTCCTGGTCTCTTGTCTCGGTCTTCTTCTCACCCTTGATGGCAAGGACTCCATTCGCGAGCTCGACCTCCACGTCGTTCTCATCGAGGCCGGGCAATTCCGCCATGATCCTCACCTCTTTGTCGGTCTCCCTGATCTCGATGTTTGACCAGCCCATCGCGCGATGAAAGAGCTGGTTGGCGCCGAACGGCGCAAGGTCGAAACGGCGGAAGACATCATCAAACAGACGGTTCATCTCATGGTGCAAGGTCAGAAACGGGTTGACCTCTTCACCCGGGCGCACGGTCACCCCGCGTCGGCGACTCCATGGAATCAGATCGCGTATCGCCGTAGCTAGACTCCTCCCGAACCAACCTGCGCTCGAGAGCCGAGCGGGTCTTCGGATTGTCGGCAGAAAATCAGACCAGGCAGGAGCTTGCTCATCTAAAATGTCAATTTTATTGTATTTGGCATTATCTCAGTGTCGGCCCGCAGCGGACCGCACCATCGCGTCACTGTCGGCCGCCGGGTTGACGACGTGCTCAATGAGGCAGGCAGACGTAAAGGGCGCGTTCCGCCATTCCTGCGCTAGCCCTCGGAGCTGAAAGGCGCAAGCCCGTTGCGGATGAGCACCGGCGCGAAACGAGGTTCGGCCAAATAGGCTATCAGCTTTCTGGCTCCGTCGCGATTGCGGGCGGCACGAAAAATTCCTGCCGCGAACACCGAGATCTTCTGCACTTCGTCCGGCAAAGGCCCGACGATGTCGATGCCTTTCACCGGCATCAGTTCGCTGATCTGCTGCACCGCCATCTCAGCTTCACCGCGCGCGACGACTTCGCCGACATAGGCGTCGCCGATGCGGGCCTTGCGGCGCACATCATCGGCGATGCCGAGCCGCTCGATCACCTGCGCGAAGTGAACGCCGCTGGCGCCAAGCCGCGTGAAGGCGATCGACTTCGTGTCCACGAGCGTTCGCCGCAGCGCCGCCACCGTGGCGATATCAGGCTTGGGCGCGCCGGCCCGCACCGCTAGCCCGACGGCCGACTGGGCAAGATTCGCCGTGCTGCCGTCTACTATGATACCGTCGCGCACCAGGGCGCCGATAGCCTCGCGGGTGATGATGGTCATGTCCGCGGTCGCGCCATCAGCGATTAGGTTGAGAACCGCATGTGTTGACTGATAGGTCGCCGTGAAGGAGAGCGCGGTCATCGCCCGGAAGTCGTCCGCGATCTCCAGCAGAACGGCGCGCAGCGCAAGGGTGCTCAGTACGTTGATCGAAGTCGCGGCGGTGTCAGTCGCCATCAATATTTTATCCGTTCCGGATCGGGTGCTTGCGCTGCGGCCATGAGCGCTCCCTTGTATGTCGCGGTGTTGGACTGATGTCCAGGGCAGCATTGCTTAGCTTCACGCTGAGCTGCCGCCCGATAGCAGGCTCAACGCCCCTGCGCACTGCAGAAAATTGCGCCACCGTTTTCATCAACGAGGAAATGGGGATAGACCTGCGCGGTCTCGGCGCCGTTGGTGCGTTTTTCAAGTTCGGCAGCGAATTTCTGGCACAGGCGGTCGCGGAAGTCGACCTCGTCAATGGTACCGCCCGGGAATTGGTGCGAAATCTTGAGCGTCTGACCGGCCGCAAGCGAGCCGGTGCGTGCCGATGCAATGAGGACGGCTCGACAGCACGCTGCGTCGGCAGAGCCAATGGGTGCGGCCCCGGGGGCCGGTCCGATGGCAGGCTCGGCGCGCCCGCCAGGGCAGTGGTCGGCACGCTGCATGCCTCTGCCGAACCGGCAAGTGATCTTCGTAGATGGTTCGTAGGCTCGATGCGATAGAGACCTCCGGGGGCCCGCTCGAGCGGCTGGCGGCGTGGTGGAGCGCGCGCTTGCACTCGCCAATCACGCCATCGTGCTCGTCTCCTCGATCGCCCTCGTCATTTCACGTAAAGCATCGTGAGCCGCTATTTCCTCCACCTTTGGACCGATTGGCAGGACGAATTATCAGTCTTTCTCATCGTCGGGCGATATTCATCTCGTCGGCCTCGATCCAGGAGCAGCGTGGGCACGTGGCCACCGAGGCGATCATCGGCCTCTTGCCGGCTGGCATCTACGCCAGATCCCGGCGATGGCGCGAGTTTTGAGTTTTGCGCCTTTTTTGCCTGGAAGTCCTGATTGCTGCTGGCCAGGCGTGGGGCGAGGACTTCACTCCGAATCGACGTGGGCTCCGCCGTGTGGATCCGGTATTCGCTGATGACGGTCGGCATGACGCTCCTCGCCTTGCAGCTTGCGATGCAGATTCTTCGCGCTGATGCCGTCCAGGGCGCCTGAATGACGACCACGACCATCGGGCTCCTCTACGGCGGCGCCACGCTTTCGGTTATGTTCGCCGGGATGCCGATCGCCTTCGCGCTGGGCGCGGTCGTGACCGTATTCATGATCGCCCTTCATGCCGGCCGCTTCCGTCGATACCATCACGCAGAACGTCTATGAGGAGACGGCGTCGATCACTCTCTTGTCGCCTCCAGTCGGCCCGGCTCTGCTGCTGATGTTTTTGTTCGCGAGCTATACGGGTTGGGGCTTTTGGTTCGAATATCGCGCCGCCGTGCTGGCGCACAAGCGCTCCGGCGCGACGTCCGAACTGCTCCGCCCTGACGAGCTGATCCCGCGCGACGCTTCGAGCTGCTGCCGCGGGTTTTGCCCTTCGTCATTCTGCTCACCGGGGTGATGGTCGCGCTCTCTGGCGGCTTTGCTACTCCACCGGAAATCGCCGGTCTTGGCGCGGTTCTTGCTCTCCTGCTGATCGCATCGATTACGGCGCCTGGAGGGCCAGCGATCTCGCACCTATTCCTCACAGCGATGTTGCGCAAATCAACCATGCTGGTGCTCATCAGCGGCATGTCGCTCCTTTATTCCATGTCATGAGCTACCTGCATATAAGCCAATCGACCGCCGAGTGGTTCGTGGCGCTTGACCTTTCGGGCTGGGTTCTGCTGACCGCCATCCTGGTGATGGTCGTGGTAGTGGGGTTTTTTCTGCCGCCGGTGTCGATCATCCTGATGACCGCGCCGATCACCTGCCGCCGCTCAAGGCCAGCGCATTTCGATCTCGTCTGGTTCGGCGTCATCATGACGATCGTCATGGAAATGGGCCTGATCCATCCTCCGCGGCCTCAACCTGTTTGTCGTCAAAAGCATCGCACCCGACATTTCGCTGCGCGACGTGATCTGGGGCGTCATCCCATTCGTTGCCCTTATGATTTTTGCCGTCGTGATATTATGTATATTTCCGGAAATCGCGACATGGCTCGCGGCGGCCGTAATGGGCGGATGAACCAGGCGGTAAAATGAATACCTCTTTTTTCGGCGAATTGCTGCAAGCAATCTCTGAGCGCGGACGCGCGCTCCTTGACCGCGCGCGCGAGCGTCGCGACACCCCCGCCGAGGCGACCGAGAATCTCGCCGATCTGTGCGAGGAGTTGTTGTCGAACCGGGGCGAGGCGTCGGGGGTTGCGCTCGCGCGCGAGATCCTCTCGCGCTACGACGATCTGACCATCGGGCCCCGCATTGCGTTCTTCGAGGCGCTGGCGACCCGCTTCGGTACCGATCAGGCCCGGATTGATGCGGCGATTGAGGCCTGGCGAAACAAGCCGTCCGACACCGCCGCCGCCGAGCTCCATGCGGCGACCGAGCCGCGGCGGCTGGAACTGCTGCGCCGGCTCAACCTGGCGCCTCAGGCTACGCGGACGCTGGTGGAGATGCGCGGCCAGCTGCTCGACACACTGATGCGCCGCGACGACCTCGCGGCGATCGACACCGATTTTGCCGATCTGTTTTCGACCTGGTTCAATCGCGGGTTTTTGGTGCTGCGGCGGATCGACTGGTCGACGCCGGCGGTGGTGCTGGAGAAGATCATCCGTTACGAGGCCGTCCACCAGATCCAGGATTGGGTCGATCTGCGCGCCCGTATCGACTCGCCGGACCGGCGCTGTTATGCCTTCTTTCATCCGGCGCTGGTTGACGAGCCCTTGATTTTCGTCGAGGTGGCGTTGACCAAGGAGATTCCCGGCGCCATTGCCCCGATCCTGGACCTTAAGCGCGAGCCCCTCGATCCGGAACGCGCCACCACGGCGGTGTTCTACTCCATTTCGAACTGCCAACGCGGCCTGGCGGGGGTGACGTTCGGGAGCTTTCTGATCAAGCAGGTGGTGGCGGAAATCTGCCGCGAGATGCCGCGGCTCTCCACCTTCGTGACCTTGTCGCCGGTGCCGAATTTCGGCAACTGGCTGGCGCGCCAGCGCGCGAACCCGTCGCCCGCGCTGGCGGAAGCTGACCGAGCGGCCCTCGCGGGACTCGACCGCCCTCAGTGGTGGAGCGAGGAGGTCTCGCTTGATGAGATGCGAGAGCCCATGCTGCGCGCCGCCGCGACGTATTTCATGACCGCGCGCAATTCCTTAAACTCTCCGCTCGATGCGGTCGCCCGTTTCCATCTCGGCAACGGCGCCCGCCTCGAGCGGCTCAATTGGCCCGCCGATTTGTCGGAGCGAGGCCGCCGCCAGTCCTTCGGCCTGATGGTGAATTATCTTTACGGCCTTGGCGACATCGAGAAGAACCACGAGGCCTACGCGGAGAACCGCACCGTCATCGCGACGAGCGCCATCCGCAAGCTTGCTCGCCCTTCTCGCGCGCTCACTACGGTCGAAGCAGCGAACTGACGCTCGTTGCGATCATGTCGGGGCGTAGCATCGCCTACGAGATCCAAAGCGGCGCCGGCGACTTTGCCCTCCGCTGGCAGCGCTCGCCGGCCGCCGGGTGGGCAAGATCGCCGAGGCGTTGCGCGATTTCATGAGCAGTGACCGGCGATCAAAAAGCGCGACGTGCCCCGGCATTCATGCTCGATGCGATCCAGGCCGCGAACGCTTGGACAGATGCGGAAGCATTCCTGCGAGTGGCGTCGAACGGATTCGAACCTGCGAGCGGGTTCCTGCATCACGTTCGCCCGTAGACCGGAACGACCGCGCCGCGCGTTACTTTATTGGCGGGCGATGCCAGGAAGAGGATGGTTTGGGCGACGTCCTCGACC
>JASHYD010000582.1 GCA_030043175.1 Xanthobacteraceae bacterium
TCTTGACGTTAGCGACGCATTTCAGGTGCCAGCCGAGCTTCTCGGCTCGTGCCCTCAGAGCGGTTCGCCCCGCCTTCATCTTTTTGTCGTGGGCCTTCTTGTCTTCGCCCTCGGTAAGCGTGGCTGGGGGGCGGCGGGCTCCGGTTCATCGCCTACGTCATCATCAGCGCGAAAGCTTTTTTGGCCTTGACCGCCTTCTTGGGTTCCTGCTTGGCTGCTTTAACCCACTCTGCCGCTTCTTGTGCGTCAACAGCTCTTTCAAATTCATACCTTCGAGCTGCCCTATTGAGATCGTCAGCGGTAATGCCGAGTTTCCGCATCACCTCAACAATCCGATAAGTGCACTCATCCCTGTCCTTGTCTTGAAGTGCATCGACCAGGGCGTCGGTCAAAAAGACGGAAAGTGGCCCACAACCGATGATGAGCTTCTCATCTGCTGGAAACATGAAAGTCGCTCCGTTCGCTGATCGAACAGAGTTATTAATAATAACGTGGGAACGAGAAACCGTTAGAATATAAATTCGACGCTGATATCCGATAACATTTTGTTTTGGCAGGAAAATATCCATTTGTGGATAGAAAGTATCCGTTTATGGATAATCCAGCTTGTTAAGTCACATCGGATTATCCATTTTTGGATAAGCCGGCTCGTATAGCCACGATATTATCTGTCGGATTCGCGATCCGCTCGACCAGCGCGGCCAGTGATTCGAAGGCGTGTTTCTTCTCGACGTGGTAGGCGTACCGGTCATATACACCGCGTATCCCGCCGATCGTGTGGGCCAGGCAGCGTTCGGCGATGTCCGAATCGACTCCAGCACGCGACATCAGCGAACGTGCTGTGCGCCGCAAATCATGGAGGCGCCAGCCGGTGATGCCAGAGGCCTCGTCGAAGCGGGCCTTCAGTTTGGCGAAGTTGTTGGTGGCGACGCGCCCAGTAAGAGTGAACACGCACGGTCCTAATATTGGCTGCTCGTCAATGATTGCCCTTGCGGCCGACGATAACGGAACGACATGTTCGAGCTTCGCCTTCATCCTGGCCGCCGGGATGATCCAGTCGCCGTTGGATAACTCTTCCCGGGCCATCTCGGCGGCTTCCGAACGCCGCGTGGCTGTCAGCAGCAGGAACCGCACCAGATATCCATACGGGCCTGGAAACGTCACTGCGGCCTTCCAGACGGCCTTTAGCTCGTCGTCGGACAGAACTCGGTCCCGAGCGTATTCTCGAGGCTTTACTCTCGCCATGCCGCGCCGGATCGGCGTCAGGAAGTCATCGTTTCCGCTCGCGTGCCAGTTGAACAGCCTCGACAGGATCGCCAGCACGGCTTGCGCCCGATAAGGTCCGTTGTTCTCCTCGACATGATCGAGAAGGCGGACGATTTCACTGCGCTTGATGGAATCGATTGGACGGCTGCCGAGCCTCGGATAGATCAGCTTCTCTAGGACACGGGAGCGCTCACCCCTAGTCCGCAGTTTGACGGCCTCGCGCTTAAGGTAGTCCTTGGCGATAGCTTCCAGGGTTGAATCTGCGGCGGCCTGTACCTTTCGCTTTTCCTTGAGCGGATTCCCTCCGCGGGCGACGTCCCCGAGGACTGCCTTCGCTTCTCGGCGCGCCTCCTGAAGGTTCAAGCCGTCCTTAAGGCTCATGCGCCACGATTTCCCATCGGCGCGATACTGGATGACGTATGACCTGTGACCCTTCGCCGTCACCATGAGGCCGAAGTTGCCTTCCCAATAGGTGACGCGGTCTCGCCCAGGCTCGGGCAATGGCGGATTGGCGACGAAGCAAGGTGTCAGCTTATGCTTCATTTTCAATTCCTTCCCTCCGGTCAGCGGCGGGTCAGCACACTTTTGTACATCGTCCGGAAATGGAAGGAAATGGATAGTGTTGGAATATGCCTCTGCTGCAGCGTATTCTGCCTATCACGAGGAATTCGTCCAACGGAAAGAAACCATTTGAAATGCTTCCGCTCGAATATCTCATCTCCGCGGCCGTCACCCTCTTCGTGGTGGTTGACCCGATCGGCCTCGCGCCGACCTTTCTGTCTGTGACGACCGGATTTCCCGATGTCGCACGCCGCACCGTGGCGCTGCGTGCGACCGCTATCGCGGGTGCGATCCTCGCGGGCGCTGCCTTGATCGGCGACTGGCTGCTCCGCCAGCTTGGCATCACGCTGCCGGCGTTCCGCATCGCCGGCGGGCTTCTCCTATTCTCGATCGCGTCCGAAATGGTCCTGGGCGTGCGCATCGAGCGGCAGTCCCGCGACGCCGAGCAGGCGTGTGAGGAGCACGTGCGCGACATCGCGGCATTCCCGCTCGCAACCCCGCTGCTGGCGGGCCCCGGCGCCCTCACCGCCACGGTGCTGCTGGCCGGCCAAGCCGCGTTCCGACCGCTCTACCTTGTGAGCCTGGTCGGCGTGATCGTGGCCATGGTGGTCCTTTGCCTGGTGGTGTTTCGGCTCGCCACCCGACTCGGAACGGCGCTCGGCACGACCGGCAGCACGCTGCTGTCGCGGCTTCAGGGGGTGCTGTTGGCGGCGCTTGCCGTGCAATACGTCATTGACGGCCTGCGGGCGGTGCTGGGCAATCAGTAACCCCCAGCGGAGCTGGGGGTTTGAGGGGAACCGCCAAAAGCGGTTATACCAAAAGCGGTTATACCAAAGCGGTTATACCAAAGCGGTTATAAAGGAATCTGGGACAAAGGATGGGAGTGAGGACGAGAGCTTCCGTTGCGGCTGATCCAACTGCTTATCCGCCATCTCCTGATTCTTGATGTAGGGCAAATCATCTCCTCATTCCGTCCTACGGGTCGAGACGATGTAGCCCCAGAATTTCTGGCGCCGAAAATTCCGCACCTTGCATTCCACATTCTGCGCAATCCAGGCTCTTCCCTTTCAGATATCCGATCCCCTCCCGCCATTGAATATTTCGGCGGGATCGAGATCCTATGATTCGTGATCCTACTCTCGCAGAGAACTGCCTCTATGGCTCCGGCAGAGCAGGAGGCTCAGTGTGAGTGCAATGCCTTGCCGCGGGACTTGTGGTTGCGTCCCGCTCAGCCCGCGCTCCGGTCAAAGCAGTGCGCGTTCGAACCTCTCAAAATGGCACTTCATCGTTCATGTCGTCGCCCATTCCGGCGCCTGCCAAAGCGGGCTGGCGCGCCGGGCTGCGACTGCCGAGCGATCCGAAATTGGAGCCGCTGTCGTCGAAATCTCCGCCGGCGCTGCCACCACCGGCGCCCGCGCGATCCAGCATGGTCAGCTGGCAGCTGAAGCCCTGCAGTACCACCTCGGTGGTATAGCGGTCCTGACCCTGCTGATCCTGCCATTTTTTCGTCTGCAACTGGCCCTCGACGTAGACCTTCGCACCTTTTTTCAGATACTGCTCGGCGATCTTGGCGAGATTCTCGTTAAAGATCACCACGCGGTGCCACTCGGTGCGATCCCGCCGCTCGCTGGTCATCTTGTCGCGCCAGGTCTCCGTAGTCGCCAAGCGGAGATTGACGATAGGCCGGCCATCCTGCGTGCGACGGATTTCGGGATCGGCACCGAGATTGCCGATGAGGATGACCTTATTGACGCTGCCGCTGCCTCCCATATCCGTTCTCCATTGCACCGGATGACACCGTTTCAGTGATGCTGACACCCTGCCCCTACGAGTGAAGGCGGTCAGGTAAATCTAAGTCGCAATGCGATTTCCGCTCCAGGCGCTCCAGTTTCTCTACCGCTTTTTTTTCGCTACCGGTCTTTCCGCTACCGGTCTTTGCACCCTGCGACGGGCGCACTCTGCGAGGGGCGCGCCCTGCGACAGACAGACCATGCGACAGACAGACCATGCGACAGACGCACCCTGCGACAAAGCCTACCGCGACGCGAGCGCCACGATCGCCGCTGAGAGCGTTACCCACAGCTTTGCCCGTGGACAGGTAAACCCTGATGGCCGACGGACAATTGCGACATTGCAGCCAGCCATGTTCTTCGTTTGTTCTTATCACCGACGATCGCCCGAGGCAAGTGGGCACCATGAGTCGTCTGGTTCCTTGAATTTTGGCACGCGTGGTAAGGCCGCGGCCGAAATTAGGCAATTAAGAGGAGTGCCATAAAGTTAATCCTGTCTTCTGTTGCCCTACGGTGACAGCTTTTTTTGGGTCGGCGAACTAACATGCCGCCCCAACGGACAACGAGTCAGACGGAATTCGTAGTGAGCAGGATGTTGGTGGTCGCAAATTCTGTTGCTGCAGGCGCGCTGGCCTTGTTTTGCACGTGCGCGGCCGCTGCCGATTTGACAGGGCTCCCGCCTCCCCTCGTGATGCCGATCTCCTGCTGGAGCGGATTGGATGTGAATGGCGTAAGGAGCGGCGAGGCGGGCCCGTTGAGAGGCGGCACGAGCTCTGATTATGCGCCGGGAAGCCCGTTCGGTCATTGGTGAGCTGGGGGCTCACGCTGAGGAGAAAGGGCCGGCAATCCAGCCGGCCCTTTCGGTTTTTATAGTCATTGCTACAAAGGCTAAAGGTGGCAACGCCGCATTTGCGGACACATCGAAAAGTCGGGTAAGCGAAGGTCGCGCCACGACTTGTCCACATCCCCGGCACCCAGCGGGCATCCACGGCGCCCTGCCCTGGCGAAACCGGCCGGCACCCACTAGGTTGGACACACCGGGGGTCGCCGGCCCGAGTTCTTGTACGACCGCCTGACACAGCATTCGAGCGGATGCCGGAAACATGACCGATCTGTTCGACAACCGTCCGCGTCGCAATCTCGACGGGGGCCGCGTGATCGCGATCCGCGGCGCGCGCGAACACAACCTGAAGAACATAGAGATCGAAATCCCGCGCGACCAGCTGGTGGTGATCACCGGGCTGTCGGGCTCCGGCAAATCGTCGCTCGCCTTCGACACAATCTATGCTGAAGGCCAGCGGCGCTACGTGGAAAGCCTCTCGGCCTATGCGCGCCAATTCCTGGAGATGATGCAGAAGCCGGACGTCGATGAGATCGACGGGCTGTCGCCCGCGATTTCCATTGAGCAGAAGACGACATCGAAAAACCCGCGCTCCACGGTCGGCACCGTCACGGAAATCTACGACTACATGCGCCTCTTATGGGCGCGCATCGGCATCGCCTACTCGCCTGCGACCGGGCTGCCGATCGAGAGCCAGACCGTCTCGCAGATGGTTGACCGGGTGATGGGGCTGCCGGAAGGAACGCGGCTCTACCTTCTCGCTCCTGTCGCACGCGGCCGCAAGGGCGAATACCGCAAAGAACTCGCCGAGTACCTCAAGAAGGGCTATCAGCGGGTCAAGATCGACGGCGCCTTCTACGAGATCACCTCGGCGCCGGCGCTCGATAAGAAATTCACCCACGACATCGATGTGGTGGTGGACCGCGTGGTGGTGCGCTCCGACATCGCCCAGCGGCTCGCCGAAAGTTTCGAGCAGGCGCTCAAGCTCGCCGACGGCATCGCAGTGGTGGAGTTCGCCGATGCTGGGCCTCCTCCCGGCTCGCAGCGAGGGGGTCGGGGTGAGGGCGCATTTGCGCAAGCGTCGAGTCGTAAAGAGCCCCCTTTACCCGCCGCTCACGATCCCGCCGGGCAGGATCGTGAGAAGGCGAGTTCTTCCCGCAAGCGGGGAGAGGTGAAGGAAACCAGGCTCGCCACGGCCGCAGCTGCCGATGCTCAACGCATCACCTTCTCGGAGAAATTTGCCTGCCCGGTCTCCGGCTTCACGATTTCGGAGATCGAACCACGGCTGTTCTCGTTCAATAATCCGTTCGGCGCCTGCCCGGCTTGCGGCGGGCTCGGGGTTGAGCAGCACATCGACGCCGAACTCGTCATTCCCGACAAGAGCGCCACCCTGCGAAGGGGCGCCATCGCACCGTGGTCGCGTTCGACCTCACCGTATTACACCCAGACCCTTGAGGCGCTGGGCAAGTTCTACAAATTCACCCTCGAGACCAAATGGAAGGATCTGCCCAAGAAAGTGCAGGATGTGATCCTCTACGGCTCGGGCGAAGATGTGATCCGCTTCGTCTACGACGACGGCCTGCGCTCCTACGAGACCAGGAAGCCGTTCGAAGGCGTGATCACCAACCTGGAACGCCGCTTCCGCGAGACCGAGCGCGAATGGGCGCGGGAGGAGCTCGGCAAGTATTTCACCGACGTCCCGTGCAGCGCCTGCCATGGCTTTCGCCTCAAGCCAGAAGCCCTGGCCGTCAAGGTTGCCGGTCTCCACATTGGCGCCGCGGCCGCAATGAGCGTGAAGCGCGCCGGTGAATGGTTCGCGGCGTTGCCGCAACAGCTGAGCGCCAAGCACAACGAGATCGCCGGCCGGGTGCTCAAGGAGATCCGCGAAAGGCTGGAGTTTCTGGTCGATGTCGGGCTCGAATATCTCACGCTTGCTCGTTCCTCCGGCACGTTGTCCGGCGGGGAGAGCCAGCGCATTCGGCTCGCCTCGCAGATCGGCTCCGGCCTCACCGGGGTGCTCTACGTGCTCGACGAGCCCTCGATCGGCCTGCACCAGCGCGATAATGCGCGGCTGCTCGAAACGCTCAAGCGGCTGCGCGACCTCGGCAATACTGTGATCGTGGTCGAGCACGACGAGGACGCGATCCGCATCGCCGACCACGTGGTCGATGTCGGTCCCGGCGCCGGCATTCATGGCGGCAGGATCGTGGCGGAAGGCACGCCCGCCGACATCATGGCGAACACGCAGTCGTTGACCGGCCGTTATCTCACCGGCG
>JASHYD010000583.1 GCA_030043175.1 Xanthobacteraceae bacterium
GACGCGTTGATTGAGTCGCATCGCGCCGACATGGAAGGCGCTGAGGCAGCCCGGCCCGGCCGCGGCAGCTAACGACCTGCGCTGCGGAAGGGCAAAGGTACGCTGCAGTGCCGCTGCGCGCCAAGCTGATAAACTGAGCCGGCCGCCGCAGTGCTGTAAGCACGGCGCCGGCCCTAACCCAACAACGCTGGATGCACCTATGGTGAAGTCTTCCCGGCAACATAGCGCGACCGCCTGGCTGCTGCTAGCTGACGAGTTGGCACGGCGGACCAAAGAGCTGGGCAACGAGAGACTAGCTGCGCAGCGCATCAAGGCCGATCTCGCCAGCGGCATAGTCCAATATGAATGGCAAACCCGCGTTGGCACCATTAGGCGCAATGAGCCACCACCTGGCCGGCGATGGGAAGACGCGGTTTTTATCTGGCGCGAATCACGGGCGGTATGGGACCCGCAGAAGGGACCACCGATCGGTCCCATGATGGTCGCCGGGTTCCAAGGCTGGCCGCCACCGACCTGGATGGACGGCCGCACGTTTGCGCACGCGATTAAGATCGAGCCGCCGATCGGCACCGAGCGTCACCAAAACAGGACGCCATCCGAGCCAAAGTCGGTGCGATGTTTCCACCGGACGATAAGGAAGCCCGCGAGCGACTGAAGACTTTGGTCGACGCCCGGAAAGTTAAACGGATTGCGGAGGAAATTGGTTTACCCGGCGACGAAAACCTAGCCTCATTGCGCCGGGTACTCGGATTGCGCAAGTGATGCTCAGGTCGCGCGAAGCTTAAACGCCATATCCGGCATATACGCCATCGATATGATTCCCTTTTGACTATCCTGATTCGGGGGGCGGATGGTCAAGTGCACCAAGAAACAAATTCGAGAACTGAAAACCGCACTGCGGTGGAAAATCCCCACGGCACAGCGCGAGCGTATCCAAATGGTATTGTTGCGCGAGAGCGGGATGACGCAGCCCGAGATTGCGGAAGTGATGGGCGTTTCGTTGAGCACTGTGAACCGCGCCCACATGGCCTTTGACGACGGTGGGATCAAGGCACTCAAACCGAAGCCAATTGGCGGGCGCCAACGCGAGAACATGACTCCTTCCGAGGAGAAAGCTTTGTTGGCGCAGTTTAGCAAGGCGGCGGGAGCTGGCCAGATGCTGAACATCCACGATCGCGGCCTATGAACGGGCGATCGGACACGCTACCAGCAACAGCACGGTCTATAAACTCCTGGCCCGACATGGCTGGCGTAAGCTCATGCCGCGCCCATTTCATCCCAAGCGCGACCTTGCGGCTCAAGACGCTTTTAAAAAAATGGCTTTCCAGCCGCTGTGAGGAAGGCCCGGCGGGCTGCCGCCAAACGGGGCTTACGCTTGCGCATCATGTTCGCCGATGAAGCGCGCTTTGGGCGGATCAACAGCCCGCGACCGTGCTGGGCTCCCAATGGGACAAGGCCACAGGTCGCCTCCCAGCTTGTTCGCGAATACGTCTACCTCTATGGCGCCGTCACCCCAAAGGACGGAACTTGCGTCTATCTGATCATGCCGGCGCCCGACACGGAATGCTTCCAGATTTTCCTCAAGAGATTGGCTAGGAAGTACCGCCGGCAGCTTATCCTGCTGTTCGTGGACGGTGCCGGCAATCATCATAGCGATGAACTCGAAGTCCCCCACAATATCATGCTGCATCTGCTCCCGCCTTATTCTCCCGAGCTGAACCCCCAAGAAAATCTGTGGGACGAAATCCGTGAGAAAATTTTCCAGAACTACGCCCTCAAATCAATGGAAGACGTCTATGCCAAGCTTAAGGAGGCCGCACTCTACATCGAACGTAATCCAGCGATCGTGAAATCCATCACGTCCTTCCCCTATATCATCGGGTCAATCTGAACTGGAACCGGTATCACCATCCTTGCCACTTGTCTGGTGGCGGCGCACTTGGGCAGTGTCTATTTGGCGGGTACGCCCTTCGACACCTTGGTCGAGCAGAGCTTTCTGATTCTTGGTTGGGTTGCGAATTGGCGGCCGCTCGAGATTTTTCTGTATGACTGGTGGCCGCTGGCTCGCCGTCGGCGCCTCTATCGCCGCCTTGCTGCTGCTGCGGTGGAGCTCAAATGTTACGAGCCGTGAGAGGCTGCACAGCGATTGAGTTATATCAAGAGATGACTGACTCAACTGAGTTATTAATCAAATTTGTTTGGCATTTGAGGGAACGATGTTCACGACCGGCTATCTGCTGATTCTCTTGGCGGCAGCTGTTCCGCTGGCGCGGACCTTCTTGTCGGAAAGCAGCGGCAATCGAGTAGCCCTCCTGCACCGCCTTTATCGTGATGCGGCTTACGTGCTTGCGGCTATCCTCGGGATCATTTGCTTCGAAGGGGCGGCTTCGTATCTCGCTTGAGAATTACGGTTCACGGAGCTGGGGCAGAGCCATCGCTATTGGTTGTCGCTCGAGTACCGTTTGGCAATTTTCCTTGCGGTCTTCATATCGGCAGGTTTGTTCGTTGGGGTTAACCTGCGCGTCCTCTGCAATTCGTTCTGGGCGATCCCGCGCAGCGCCCCCTGGATAGTCGCCTTCCTGCGTTCCGCGGTGGTAGCCCTGATCGCGACGGCACTCTGGATTCCGCTGATGCGGTTCCTTGGAGCGATCACAACGGGAGTCTCCGACCCGGTATTCGGCAATGACCTATCGTTCTACATACTTGCTCTGCCTCTATATGAACAAATTGTCGGTGGGATGCTGACCATCGTGCTATTCACCATCGCGGTTTGGGCAGTAGCCAACCTCGCATCTCGCCAAGGATGGGAAGAGTTCTCAACCAATTGCGGGAAAACGCGACCTTTCGGCTGACAAGCCGTATCAGGAGTCAGCATTCGACAGTGTATCAGACTGATCGGGCCGTCTAGTTGGGGTGGATGTCCCAGGGCTTGGCGCTCGCCGCACTGCTTTGCCTGTTGCTGGGCGTCAGCCGCCTGCTTGAGCGCTATCACCTCGTGATCAACGGACATTCGAGGGTCGTCGCCGGCGCCTCATTCGCTGACGTGCATTTTTGGATTCCGGCTTACAACATCGTGATCCTCGGCTGGCTGGCCGCTACCTGCATCCTGGCAGCCGCGGCTTTTTCGCCACGGGCTCGTGCTTGGCTGCTGCTGCGACGGTCCCGTTGGATCATCCCTTGCGCCATCTTTGCGGTTCTCTACCTTGGGGCATCGACCATTCCTGCCGCCTTGAAGGATGTTTACGTCGGCCCGAATCAAATAACGCTCGAGCAGCCCTTCCTGGTGCGAAGCATCGCTGGTACCCGGCAGGCCTACAATCTCGAAGGACCATCGGTCGAGGAGCACTGCACTGCCTTCCACCGGCGCCACAACTGCACGCGCCGCGCCATGTACTGCTCGCTCTTCTCCAACGCCGATGCTGCGGCCGGATCGTAGACGGCCAACTCGCGCTGCACCGCCTCCAGGTGCATCTCGTCGGGCGACAAGGGCAGATCGGCGCGGATCATGTCGTCGCTGCTCATCTGAATCTCCTTGCGCTTTTGGGGTCGTCCTGGCGGCTGTCCGGGGCCGGATTGCCGGTCATCCGTGATGATTGGCCGTGCAGACCTCTTGCGTGCGCTTAGCAAAGCAGAATTACAATGCCGATGAGCGCGCCGAGGCACGCTCCTAAGCCGCACAACGCTGTGCGGTTACGCCGGTGGTTGTGCATCAAGCATAAGCTCCTGCGACAGAAGGGCGCCCGACTAGATCCCTCGCGTTGTGCGCGAACGCCCGATCCCAACTCTCTGCGCCCCCCGATCGATGAACGGGCTGCGTGTCTCACCTTCCCTTTGTCAGGGACGGTTGGTCGCTGAACGGCGACGCCGTCGGAACCTGAATCGTGATAAAGCCCACCTGTGCCGCCGCATGGCAGCTGTTGCAGGTTTCAGTCAGATCGGCAAAGGCACGAGTAAAACGTGGACCGCTTTTGGCCTTGATGGCCTCCGAAAGTGCGATCAGCGGTTGGTCGACCATCTCAATCTTTTCGATCGGAATGCTCTCATACAGCCGCGCAGCATTGCCTATGCTCTCCAGCATTTGGCTAAGCTCATAACCTGCAAGGCCCCAATTGCCCAGCTTGCCGGCATATGAGAGCTTGATATGACGCCATTGAATCGCTTGCATGATGTCGCCCAGTCCGGGCACATAAGTCTCGCCGAGCTTTGGCGGGCGCCAGGCGTAAGGAACGGTGTCGTCGGCAGCCGCGGGCAGCATCGCCGCCGCAATCGCGACAACAATCATCAAGAGACGTTTCATGACAGTGACTCCATGACGCGCGTCCTTCTGCAGGCGCTGGCCTATTGTAGATCAGCGATTGACGAACAAACGCTACAGATTTCAGCGCGATAACCCAGGGACGTTGACCGGTGGAAAGTTCATAAACTTTGCATAGCACTGATGCGTGCAACATTGATCCACCTCAAGACAAGCTGGTATGTTTTCGAGGCCGAACGCGGATCGATGGACGATACATTGAGCAAAGCCGTAGCAGTTCTAAACATCGCGTCCGTCGCGTTCTAGCGTCCCCGACGACGCCCGTTGCTTTTCAATTCGCTGCTGGCCTTTCGCTGACCGCGCTCACTTGTCACGGCAGTGAGCAGAATCAGGTGTGCAGACGAGCGTGCAGCGCGCTGCCGCCAGGATCGCGGCCTTGAGGGCTCGGTAATGCATTGGTCCGTCGAGGAAGAGGGGCCGACAACCTTGCGGCTGAATGCGTCCAGGATGACAGCGAGATAGCCGAACTCCTCCGCCAAATGCACGTAGGTGAGTCAGCCACCCAGAGCTGATCGAGGTCGGTGAGCACTATACCGCGGGTAAGATTGGGAACGACGCACCAGTTGTGACGCGAGTTCGTCGTTGCCGCACAAACGGGGTCCGGCGCAGGCACAAAAGATTGTCCGCGCGCATCAAGCGCAGCACCCGTTTGTGATTGGCTTGCCAGCCTTCGCGTCTCAGGAGAGCCCCGATCCGTCGGTAGCCGTAGTGGCGATGCTTGAGCGCCAAGCGTTGAATGGCGTCTCGCAGCCCGGTCTCTTCCTTGCGGGGCGCCGATAGCTGCCAATGCCGATAATAGCCTGATCGGCTAATTTTTTTGTGCTTCCACCCCACTGGTCTCTCTACATTGAAGAGCCGGGTGATGTGCTGGCCCTCGTACTGTACACGGTGGCCATGCTTTTCAACGTAGCCCTCATTACCGGGATGCGTGTTGCGGTCGAGCGCGGCGGGACCAGCAGGTCTTGCAGGCGACCAAAGATCGTCTACAGGCTGCCTTCGACGTAGCCCAACTGGGGTGCTGGCAATACGATCCGCGGCGCCGTGTGGTCACGGGGGATACGCGCTTTAAGGAGATTTTCGATGTCACCACCGACGAAATCCCGATCGAGGAAATCAAAAATCTAGTGCATCCTGACGACGCGCAAAGGTTTTGGGCGGAGCGCGAAGCAGCGACCGATCCCGCCAACCCGATGCGCTCGCCGCATGAGTACCGGGTTCTGCGGCGAGACGGCGAGGTCGGCTGGGTAGAAGTGCGCTGGCTTGCGTATTTCGACGGCGACCAGCGTGCGCGAGGGGCGGCGACCGTCATTGGCATCGTGCACGATATAACGGAACGCAAGAAGCACCAGGAACGGGAGCGCCTCCTCATGCAGGATATCAATCATCGCGCCAAGAACATGCTCAGTGTGGTGGACGCGATCGCTCACCAGACTGCCACCAGAACTCCCGAAGATTTCATCGAACGCTTCTCGCAGCGCATCCAGGCGCTCTCGGCGAGTCAGGACCTGCTCATACGAAACGCATGGCATGGGATCGAGGCCGAGGACCTGGTTCGCGCCCAACTCGCCCCCTTCGCCGATCACATTGGCTCCCGTATCGTCCTGGATGGCCCCAAGTTGCGCTTGAATGCGGCTTCCGCTCAAGCCATTGGGCTCGCGCTCCACGAACTCGCCACCAACGCCGGGAAATACGGG
>JASHYD010000584.1 GCA_030043175.1 Xanthobacteraceae bacterium
CGGTCTTGCCGATGCCCGAGAAGACGATCTTGTCCGGCGCAATGCCCGCCGCAAGCGCCCGGGCCAACTCTCCGCCCGAGACCACGTCCGCTCCGGCGCCGAGCCTCGCCAGCGTTGCGACCACCGCCTGGTTGGAATTCGCCTTCATGGCGTAGCACACGAGCGCCCGCACATCCCCGAAAGCCCCTGCGAAGACCTTGTAGTGCCGCGCCAGGGTCGCGGTCGAATAACAATAGAACGGCGTGCCAATCTCGGCCGCGACTCGGTCGAGAGAGACATCTTCGGCGTGGAGCACGCCGGCGCGGTAGGCGAAGTGGTGCATGGTTCAGCGGATGAACGGCGGTCCAATGCGTATAGCACGAACATTTGCTAGCGCGAGATTTGCAAAGCAAGGGCAAGCAGCCGCGGGTGGTCGCGCGCGGCGCCGGTGTGAGCTATTAGTGCGGGATTCGGGAATTATCGGGAGTTTGCGCCGATGCCTTGTGCCAAGCCGCCTCGTGCCACGTGCGTCCATTTGGTGACGATTTTCATTGCCGCCGCCGTCAGTATCGGTCCGAACGAGGCCGCGAGTGGCGCCAGCGCCCTCGATCGCGCGTTCCGAACCATCGCGGGCAAGAGGTTCATCGACCTGACCCACAGTTTCGGGCCCGACACGCCGGTTTGGTCGGGCTTCGGCCAAGCTAAAATGACGCCGGCGACCGATCCCAAGACCCATCAGCCCTATACGATCCCGAAAGACGGCTTTCGCACCACCTTCTACGAAATGGTCGGCCAATACGGCACCCACGTGGACCCGCCGGCGCATTTCGCAGAAGACGGCGTCACCATGGATAAGATTCCGGTGAAGCAGATGATCCTGCCGCTGGTGGTGCTCGACGACACCCGCTTTCTCGCCAAGGACCCGAACCACGCGTTCTCGGTCGCCGACCTTATGGGCTGGGAGAAGGCCCATGGACGGGTCGTTAAGGGCGCCTTCGTGGCGCTGCGCACCGACATGTACAAGGACTGGGATACCAATCCGGAGCGCTTCAAACGCAGCGAATTCCCCGCCTGGTCGCTGGAAACCGTGAAGTTCCTGATCGAGAAACGCGGCGTCGCAGCGATTGGGCACGAGTCCATGGACACCGACACCAGCGAAAAGATGGAGTCGGAGACCTACATCCTCCAACACGGTCATTTTCAGATCGAGGTCATGGCTAATCTCGACCAAGTGCCGGCCAAAGGCGCGCTGATCGTAGTGACCTGGCCGAAGGTTAAGGACGGCCTCGGCTTTCCGGCGCGTGCGTTTGCGATACTGCCGTGACGGCCAATCATGCGACCGACGTTATTTGGCAACGCATCGTTGACCAGAACCGCTCCCATTCGCTTGTGGCCGTCGCCGATCGAGTGACGAGCGGCACAGGCGCGGTGCCCGTTGCCTTGCGAAATAGCGGGCGAGCGATCCAATGCGCGCCGCAAGTCGATGTTCCCTTTGCCGGGCGTTGATGATCTGACGGGTCGGCCTGAGGGTCGCCGTAGAGCGGGCAACCAATCGGGTCGGCGATGACAGCCTGGCGGCGTTCGCGTGCGTTGGCGGGGTGCGTGCCAGAAAACTTCCAAAACCTTGCCGTTTCGGTCAAGTCAGCCGCAGGGTCTGGACCGTGGCTCCATAGGGCGTGGCGGCCATGAAGTGACCTCCGCTGATCTCCAGTTCATGGATAGGCGCGCGATGTAGCGCAGTTTTTTGTCCGCGGCGCGCGAGGCAGGCGACTAATGGTATGTCGCCGCGCGACGGGGTGTCGCGCCATGCCATGAATCATTGGCGATGAGCTTCAACCGCTGCTCGTGCGGAACTGGGGGCGCGTCGCCGCGATTTCGATCGCAGGGCAAGCGAGGATAAGTCAAACCAGCGCCGCCGCCCCGATTCCAATGCATTGGAACCCGATCCAGCGGCCTGGCGATAATCTGTGGCAGAACCCGCAAGCCAGTTCGACGCTCAACCCCGCGCGACTGCGGACTATGATGAAATCGACGAAAGAACTTCCTCTCGATTTCCCCCCAGGACCGCACCGCCGCGAAATGGTTTCCGGCGCTCCTCACCAACGCGACCTGAAAGCCGGAGTCCAAGTCTCAACGCGGAGCTTACGCGGCTATAGGCAAGGCGCGCGGCAAAAGGAACAAACCCTTTTGCGTAGCGTTGCGAAAAGAACAAACCTCAGCTGCGATGATGACGATGCGTGTCTTGATAACCGGCGGTGCGGGATTTATCGGTTCGCATCTCACTGACCTGCTGTTGGGTTGCGGTCACGGCGTCCGCGTTCTCGATAACCTCACGGCGCAAGTGCACGGCCCCCTATGCGGCCGGCCCGCCTACCTTTCCAGCGAGGCCGAACTGATCGTCGGCGATGTGAGAAATCGCGACATCGTCGAGCGCGCTCTGCAAGGTGTCGACGCCGTGGTCCATCTCGCTGCCGCAGTCGGCGTCGGCCAGAGCATGTACGACATCGGTTCCTACGTCGAGGTCAACGAACTTGGCACGGCGAATTTGCTGGAGGCACTGTCGCTCAATCCGGTGCAACGTCTGATCGTCGCCTCGTCGATGAGCATTTACGGCGAAGGTCTCGCCCGACGCAAAGACGGCAGCCTGATCTCGCCACCGCACCGCTCCGAACAGCGGTTGCGCCACGGCCTGTGGGAGCTTGAGGATGCCGACGGCGAAAGCGTGACGCCGGTTGCCACCCCCGAGGGCAAGCAGCCGTCTCTGCGCTCGATCTACGCGCTGAACAAATACGTACAGGAGCGGATGGCATTGATTATCGGGCGGGCCTATGGTGTGCCGACCGTCGCGCTCCGGTTTTTCAACGTCTACGGTCCGCGCCAAACGCTTTCCAATCCCTATACTGGCGTGCTGGCGATATTTGCCGCCCGTTTATTGAACCACAAGCCGCCGCTGGTCTTTGAAGATGGTCAACAGAGGCGCGATTTCGTTCACGTCCGCGATGTCGCACGGGGATGCCGCCTGGCGCTTGAGGACAGGGGCGTGCAGGACTGCGTTTTCAACATTGGATCGGGCCAGAGTCGCTCAATTTTGTCCGTTGCCGAGAACTTCGCGGCGGTCCTCGGAAAATCGTCAATCACCCCGCAGGTGACCGGGAAATATCGTGCCGGCGATATTCGCCACTGCTTTGCGGACGTGACGCGCAGTCGAGCCAAGCTCGGCTATGAGCCAACAGTTGATTTTACCGAGGGGCTCGAACAGCTCGCAGAATGGGTGGCGGACAAAGTCGCCGACGATCGTGTGGATCACGCCATCGCCGAACTCGAGACACGCGGACTCGTGGCATGAGTGCGACCGGCAAAACCCACCATTGCGGCAACCCTCCGGTCCTGGTCACTGGCGGCGCCGGCTTCATCGGGTGCAACATTGCCGATGCATTGGCGGCTCGCGGCAGACCGGTAGTGATCCTCGATAACCTGTCGCGGCGCGGCGCCGACCAACACGTCCGCTGGCTCAAGCAACGCAACGGCGATCTGATCGAGCCAGCAGTGACCGACATCCGCGATTCTGAAGGGGTCCAGCGCGCGGTGGCGCGCGCGTCTGCGGTACTGCACCTCGCCGGGCAGGTCGCTGTGACCACAAGCCTCGACCGGCCGGTTGATGATTTCGAGATCAACGCCCACGGCACATTGAACGTGTTGGAATCTGTGCGGCTTTGCAATCCGCACGCACCCCTTGTGTTTGCCTCCACCAACAAAGTTTATGGCCAGCTGCTCGACGACGGCGCATTCGTTCCCTGCGGCAGCCGCTACGTGGTGTCCGATGCGCAGTTTGCCGCGGGCGTTTCGGCAGCGGCGACGATCGACCTTTATAGCCCGTACGGATGCTCGAAGGGCGTAGCCGACCAGTATGTCCGCGATTATGCGCGGGTATACGGGCTGCGCACAGCCGTACTGCGGATGAGCTGCATCTACGGGCCACGGCAATTCGGCACCGAGGATCAGGGCTGGATTGCTCATTTCATGCTGCAATCGATCAGACGTCGCCCGATCACGATTTTTGGCGACGGATTGCAGGTGCGAGACGCGCTTTACATCGACGATGCGGTCGCCGCATGGCTCGGAACGCTCGATCGCATCGACGCCGTGCGCGGGCGGATATTCAACCTGGGCGGAGGGCCAGCGAATGCTGTCAGTCTGCTCGAATTGCTCGACTTGATCGCGCAATTGCGGGGCGAACGTCCGCAGGTGCGCTTTAGCGACCGGCGGCCGGGGGATCAGCCCTGGTACATCTCCGATATCCGTGCCGTCGCCAAAGCGATCGGATGGCAGCCCCGCGTGACGCTGCGCAGCGGCTTGCCTGCGCTGGAACGGTGGCTTGAGGGGTGTTACGGCGCAGCCCTGCGCAGAGAGCAGGAAGTCGCATGAGAGTGGCGCTCATCAATCCGAATTGGCGCTTTGACGGCAGTATTTATTTCGGTTGCAGGTTGCCGCATCTGCCGATCGAGCTTGGTATCGCGCAGCAATTGCTTCGTGGCGATGAACACGCCACTCTGCTCCTCGATGCCCATTTGTTTGGCCAGAGCACGAGCGATATTGCGGCGGAGCTCAAAAGCTTCAAGCCCGATATGAGCGTTGTTACCACTGCGCCGACCTACCTCTTCTGGCGCTGCCCGCCTCCCGAACTGCGCGTGCCGCAGGAATTGATGATGGCGATCCAAGGCCATGCTGGCCTGTTGGTGGCGGTCGGTCCCCACGGCTCGACTGCGCCGCGTGCGGCGCTGCGAAAACTTCGTGCCGACATCGTCGTCATGGGGGAATGCGAAGAACCTTTACTACGCCTGGCCGGCGGGCAGCGCGAGGTCCCTGGTACCTCGTTCATTGCGGATGGCCAAGTCAGGGTGGTTGGCGGACCGCAGTCCGGCTCGGTGGCCAGCCACCCGCCGCTTGTCTGGCCGGACGGCATGATCCGGCGGCATCATCATCACCACCATCGCTTCGACGCCGAACCGGTCGGACCGGGCGCTGAGGTCGAAGCCTCGCGCGGCTGTCCTTACAGCTGCACATTCTGTGCCAAGGAGAATTTCCGCAACCGATATCGCGTGCGTTCGCTCGACGCTGTGCTGAGCGAAATCGACACACTGCAGCGGCAAGGCG
>JASHYD010000585.1 GCA_030043175.1 Xanthobacteraceae bacterium
TTCAGGTACTGGTCGTAGGGCAGCACCGCCACCGTCTGCGCGCCCCAGAAGTCGTTGTACCAGACGGCGAGAAGGCCCATCAGTACCGGCAGGTTGCGGCTAAACGGCGTGGTCCGGAAATGCTCGTCGATCGCGTGGAAGCCAGCCAGCATATCGTGGAAATGATCCGGACCGATGGCCAGCATAGTCGAGAGTCCGATCGCTGAGTCCATCGAGTAGCGGCCGCCGACCCAGTCCCAAAACTCGAACATATTGGCGGTGTCGATGCCGAATTCGGCGACTTTTTCAGCATTCGTCGAGACCGCAACAAAATGCTTGGCGACAGCCTTTGCATCGCCGCCAAGCCCCTGGAGCGACCAGTCGCGCGCGCTTTGTGCGTTGGTCATCGTCTCAAGCGTCGTGAAGGTCTTCGAGGAGACGATGAACAGTGTCTCCGCCGGATCGAGATCGCGCGTTGCCTCGACGAAATCCGTGCCGTCGACGTTGGAGATGAAGCGAAACGTCAAGGCGCGGTCGCTGTAATATCTGAGCGCCTCGCATGCCATCACCGGTCCGAGATCAGAGCCGCCAATGCCGATATTAACGACGTTGCGGATCGGCTTGCCACTGTGGCCTTTCCATTGGCCGCTGCGGATACGGTTGGCGAAGTCAGCCATCTTGTCGAGGACGGCGTGAACTTCTGGCACGACGTTCTTGCCATCGACGATAATGGATTGCCCTTTGGGCGCGCGCAGCGCCACATGCAGAACAGCGCGATTTTCCGTGACGTTGATTCTGTCGCCCCGAAACATCGCATCGATCCGGGTCCGCAGCCCGGCTTGTTCAGCAAGCTTGACGAGCAGCTTGAGGGTGTCGTCGTTAACGCGATTTTTCGAGTAATCCAGATAGACGCCGACGGCCTCCGCGGTCATCCGTTTGCCGCGCGTCGGATCGTCGGCAAACAGGCGCCGCAGGTGCAGGCCCTGCATCGTCGCATGGTGGTCTTGGAGATCGCGCCAGACGGCGCGCTGCCCTGTTGATTGGGTGACAGCCGTCTTCGATCGTGCAGTCATCTGCTATCCTTTCTGATTGCCCAAGGGCGTCGCGCCTGGACCGCATCACTGCGCGCGGATATGCCCTTTCCTGCCACAATAGAAACCCGCCACGGCACTCGAGCATCCATGCGGCTAGCTCGCTCGCTCAAGGACCGCGCATTTGGACCTGATCACGACCATCAGATCGTTCCATGAGTTGACGAACGACCTGGCGCCTTCGTCTTGAAGCTGGACCGACAGCGAATGCACGTCGATGTTCGCCGCAGCGAACCGCGCGAGTATCACTTCGCAGTCGCCGCCATTCGCAGGCATTGTCGTGCCGATGACGCCGTGATCGGCGAGTGCTTTCAGAGTGCCCTCCGGCATTGTGTTCACCGTGAATGGCGCGGCCAGGGCCTTGACGTAGAGAACATCCGAAGCCTCCGGATCTTTGGTGGCAGTGCTCGCCCATAGCAAGCGTTGCGGGCGCGCGCCGGCGTTATAGGCGCGCATCCATCGTGGTGAACTCAGCAGGCCAAGATAGGCCTTGTAGGCCCGCTTGGCGACGGCAATGCCGAGCTGGTTCTTGAGCGCCTCCGGCACCTTGCCGGCTATTGCAACGTCCCAGCGACTGACGAAGATCGACGCCACCGATCTCACATCGGGCCTCAATCCTGCGTCGATACGGCGTTCGATGCCGCGCATGAACGCCTCCGCGGCCGCAAGGTATTGGTCATCGGAGAACAGCAGAGTGACGTTGACCGGTATGCCTGCGAATATCGCTTCTTCGATCGCGGGCAACCCTTCCTTGGTGCCGGGTATCTTGATCCATTCGGTCGTTGTGCGAGTGCGTGCAGGGTCGTGGCCTCGGCAACCGTCGATTTGGTGTCGTGCGCCAGCAACGGCGAGACTTCAAGTGAAACCCAACCGTCCACGCCGCACGTTTGATCGTAGATCGGACGGAACAGATCCGCGGCCTCGGTGAGATCCTCCAGCGCCAGCTCGAAGAAGAGCTTCCCGCCCGATTTGCCTTGCGCCAGTTTGCGTTTGATTGCGTCGTCGTAGTCTTTGCTATTCTTAATCGCGTGATCGAAGATCGTCGGGTTGGATGTCAACCCGGTGATCGCCAACTCCTCGATGTAATGCCGGAGCATGCGCGTCCTTAGCAAGTTGTGCGTGACATTATCGAGCCAAAGACTTTAGCCGAGATTGTGAAGTGTTCGAGTCGCGTTCATGGCGCTATTTCGAGTGTGTGGCGCGACGATATCAGGACGAAGGCGTGGCCCATCGCCTGCGAGCAGACAGTTGACCGCGCCATTGCAGCGTTCGACGACCACCAGATAGACATCAAATACGCCAACCGCCACTCGGTTCAATATATTGCGGACACCTTCGTCGGCATTATCAGTTGGGGATCACAATAAGGTGCGAGATAGCGGTGGACCAACCGCTCGCGCCTTTCCTGTGGTTTGCCGAGCGGGCCGCGCTCGGCTGTGGCGGGCGGGGCGGCGGAGCCGAGCAACGCCGGCGCTCGAGGCGCGGAATCACATCGCGCCATCCCCGAACTCGGCGGCTTGGAGGCAATGTCGCAGCGCTCGACCAGATTGGGGTCTCCTTTGCTCACCTGGAACGTCGTTTCCTGGCCTTCACGCCAGAAGCGGATGAGATCAGCAACAATTAGCACTGTGAGCACGCCTAAAGTACTGCCGCTGATACCGTCGAGCTGTTGAATGAAAACAAGTAACCATGGATTCGTGGTCGCAGCAAATAACAGTGCTCGCACGGTCAAAGCGGCGAACCCCAACAATAGTAACGGTCGGCGACCCCAATTTTGAGGCTCTCGGGGCGTTCGGCGTGACGACAATTTGCGGTGCGATGATCAGTGCTGAGACGATTACGGAGGCAAGGGTTCCATGGCGACAAGCAATTTCTTCGCCTGCGAGGGGAACATCGAGGCGTTCGCGAACTGGAACAGAAACATGCAGCACCCCCAATATGACCACGCCGTAGTTCTTACTTAGCACAAGCGTCGTGTTCTTGGGGGCAGTGTGGGTGCGTGGTGACCAGGTTGTCCTCAAGCGCGACCGAAGTGGATTTCACGCGAATGAATGCGGGACAGCGCCACAAGCAAGGGAAGCGCGAGTGCAGAAGAGGCGAGGAATATGGCCTGATAAGACAGAAAATAGCCGACAGCTCCCATCACTGCGGTAGTCATCAAGACTCCTGCCGAGGCAAAGCGTTGATTGCGTCCAAGCCGCTCCGCCAAAGCCGAGTGACCGACTAGACTTAGGCTGACCGCCGCGATAGCCGGCCCTAGCCTAGCAGAAGCCTAGCAGGCCTCCAGTCAACCCTTGTATCACGAGGGCAGCAAAGACCACCGGGCGGCATGGCCACAGTGCGATCATGACGCGCTCACCGCAACCACAATCCCGCCCAGTGTGATCGGAGACCGCTTGGATCGCGTGAAATTTCTCATCAGCCAAAAGCACTGCGACAAACGGACCGAACCCAGATTGCATTCCCGCGAGGAAGAAATGGATCCCGCCGAGCCCGTTCAGACTCGCACTGCAAGAATGCGGCGGTCACGTCGGGTGATGCGATGACGGCCATACGTAGTGAACCTCGCCACCTGTTTCAGCCTGAACACTTATGAACTATCTATCTAGCAAGGGCCTAACAGGATGACTCAAAAAATTGCAGGAACTTATTGGGCCAAACTGCCGTTGTCCCGCCGTTCGGTTTGGACGAGGCGCGTTCTCGCTACGCTTCCACTCATCGTGCCTGCAATGTTTTGGGCGAGGCACCTACCACAGCGCCGTGGAGCCGTCGCTTCCCGAGCTGGGCGATGCTCAGTTGGGCTACGCTGTAGAGCCGATACCAGTGGCGACGCGGTTTGCGCCGCGCAGGGGAACCTGATCGGCCGCCGATTGGCTGCGTTTTTTTTCGCTCGGTCACTGCCTCACGTCGACTGTGTCCACTTTGCACGCCTTCGAGGCCACATGGAGCGGCGAACACGAGGTTTCGGAGGTTTGCGTACAAGGGTGTTTCAAAAAACTCTTACAACCCATATTGGCGCTCGACGCGCAGATCCTTCTCACGGCTGTGCGCTTCGTTGCAGCACAGCCCGCCGACGAACGTGTCGACCTCGGTGCTGTCGAGATCGAAGATGATCGCGGCCATGTTGCAACGACTAAGCACGGTCAGTCGTGAATGCAGCCGCCACCGCATGTTGTCCATCTGGATTTTCGGCCCTGCTTCGAGGCCAGAGCCAGCCAAAAGGCTGAAAAACGACTCACCGCATGAAGGCTTCGTTGTGACCAGCCTGGAGGACCGAAAGCGCGCCGCTTCAGCGCGGGCTGTCGAATTCGTGAAACCGGGGATGCGGGTTGGCGTCGGCACCGGGTCGACCGCGCGCCATTTCGTCGAACTGCTGGGCGCGCGCGTGCGCGCCGGCCTCGCCATGGTGGCAGTACCGACCTCCGAGGCCACGCGCGCCCACGCCGCGCGGCTCGGCATCCCGCTCTCGACCCTCGACGAGACGCCGGAACTCGATCTCACGGTGGATGGCGCCGACGAGATCGCCCCCGATCTCACAGTCATCAAAGGAGGCGGCGGCGCGTTGCTGCGGGAGAAGATTGTCGCCACCGCATCCGCATGCATGATTGTGATTGCGGACGATACCAAGTGGGTGCCGGCGCTGGGGCGTTTTCCGCTGCCGATCGAGGTGGTGCCGTTCGGCCTTACGGCGACCCGCCACGCTGTCGAGGCCGCTACCGCGGCCGCCGGATGTCTGGGGCCGGCGGTTCTGCGCCGCACCCAGGAGGGCCATCCCTTCGTCACGGATAGCGGGCACCAGTTGCTCGATGCCTCGCTCGGCCGCATCCTCGACCCCAAAGCACTGGCCGCGCGGCTTCCAGCGATTCAGGGCGTGGTCGAGCACGGGCTTTTCATCGGCCTCGTAGCGGCGGCCATCGTCGCCGGCTCGGAGGGGGTGCAAATCATCCAGGCCAACAGGATTTGGCTAGAGCAATATCGCGACGAGCCGCCAGGGCCAACATCGCCAATCTCGACATTGGCGCAGGCGAGCACGAGAACGGTGCCGTTTCGCGGTCTCAAGGTCGACGCAGCCCATCGGCCGCTGCCTCACCGGCGTAGCGGTAGATTAGGCTATCGTCCCGTCGCCGATCACCGATTGCTTTCAACGTGCCGGCGCGGATCCGTTGGGCTCGTGCAACGCATGAGAGGCATCAGCAGGCATGATGCATCCAGTGCTGTGCTTCCCTTGCCCTGCACGAAAACGCCTTATAGATTGCATGGAGGGCGGCAGGATCGCGGGCGTAACGTTCCCGAATTATATTAATCAGATGCCAAGACCTGGAAGCTGCCTTGATCGTAACGGGTTTCGGTCGGCTGTGGCAATCTAGCTCCTTCTTGAGGGTAGCGAAGAAGCCGGCTCCTCACCAGTGATCAGTCGCGCGCCGCGCCCATACGTGACCCAAGCCCAGACCCAATTGAGAAATACGGCGGCACGGTTTCGGAAGCCTATTAGAAAAAAGATGTGCACCGCGCCCCAAAGCAGCCAGGCAATTGTACCGGTCAATCTGGCCCAGGGCAGATCGGCAACTGCGGAGTTCCGCCCGATAGTCGCGAGCGAGCCGCGGTCGCGATAGCGAAAAGGCCCGATTGCCGGCTCATTACATAACCGCCGGCGGACCACCTCGCCGACGTATTCGCCTTGCGGCTTCGCGACGGCCGCGAGACCGGGTAGTGGCCGCTGATCAGGGCCATGGCACAGCGCCGCATCGCCGACCACGAAAATTTCCGGCCGGCCGGGCACGCTGAGATCGGCAGCGACCTCGATCCTGCCTCCGTGGGCCGCCGGAACGCCGAGCCACCCGGCAATGGGGCGGGCCTTCACTCCGGCGCACCAGATCACCGTTCCAGCATCAATGGTTTGGCGGCTCGTGCTCACGCCTATACCGTCGATCCGCTCGACGGGCGAATCGAGCAGGATCTCGACCCCCATCTGCCGCAGCGATCGCATGGCATAGTCGGACAGGCGCGTGGGAAAGCTGGCGAGCACCCGCGGGCCAGCCTCCATGAGTACGATGCGGGTTTGACGGGGATCAATGCTGCGGAAATCTCGCGATAGCGTGGTGCGGGTGAGCTCGACCAGCGCGCCTGCCAGCTCGACGCCGGTGGGGCCAGCGCCGACGAGCACAAAGGTCAGCAGTCGAGCCCGCACCGCGGAATCGCACTCCATTTCGGCGCGCTCCAACGCAAGCAGCACGTTGCGCCGAATGCCCGTGGCGTCGTCGAGCGATTTCAATCCAGGCGCCAGTTCTCGCCACTCGTCGTGACCGAAGTAGTCATACTCAGATCCCGTTGCCAGAATAAGCACATCATAGCCTTGCTCCCGGCCGGAGCGCATCCGCACCTGGCGCGCTACTGGATCGACGTCCACGACTTCATCG
>JASHYD010000586.1 GCA_030043175.1 Xanthobacteraceae bacterium
TTCCGATGCTGCAGACCCTGCACATCCTCTCGACCGGCATCGTGCTGTCGTCGATCGTCATGATCGACATGCGCCTGTGGGGAGCGTCGCGGTCGGGTACTGCGATTATGCGCAGCGAACGCTTCATGCCATGGGTCAGGTGCAGCATTCGCAGATTTCTCGGTCACCGATCTGTCTCGGCAGGTGCATCCCTGGACGTGGGCGGCATTCGCGGTCGCGGCGATCAGCGGCCTGCTCATGTTCATCGGCCAGGCGGTGAAATACTCTGTCAACTTCGCGTTCCTGGTTAAGATCGGCCTGATGGCGCTGGCTGGCCTGAACATGCTGGTATTCCACTTCATCACCTTTCGGGGTGTTGGGAAGTGGGACCACGGTGTTCCGGTGCCGTGGTCCGCGAGACTCGCCGGCGCCATGTCGGTTATCATCTGGATTGCGGTTGCCGCCTATGGACGCTTCACGGCCTACTATATGTTCCCGTAGGCAGGCCAGATCGTGTTACCGGTTAAGATTTCTTATGAAAACGTCATCCTGGCAGGCGTTTTGCGCTTATGGCCGCGGACGGGTCACCACCAGGTGCTAAACATCGCAAAATCCGACCGGCTGGGGATCCGACGGATGCTGCGCGCCATGCGCGCAGCATGGTCGTGCGATACCGCGTTGCCGCTGCCCGCCTCCAAGCCCGTGCGAATGAACCACAAAGCGCTCCCCTGCGAATCTTGAGCAAAGCGCCCGCTCCGTACCCGGCGACGCCTGCAAGACCACACCACGCACAACGCTCACCATCGCCGAGCGCTTGATTGGGTTGCGGCAGTGTGCCGGTGATCCGCATAGGCTGTCACGTCGCTCCCATTATGCGCGGCGCGGATGGCGCGCTTAAGCTCCGCGTCGGCCCGTTGCGTTTTCACGGGCACTTGGGATCACCACGCTGCCGCCTTGACCACGAGACTGCGAACCCGATTCTTGCATCGCCGCGGTGGGCGCCGCACCCCTACACAATTGAAAAACCGCCGGCGCCGGCCCCGCACGGTTTCGTTGCCGGTGCCTCTGCGGCCGCAATAGGAAGGCCTTGTCGAGCCAGCCGCGCAACGTCGCACGCCAATCCTGGCAGTTACGTCGACCCGTAAAACCCGCCCTACGCATAGTTGAACAGCGCCATAAGGCCGTAATCCATGTGTAGTTGCTGCTGACAATGGAACAGCGTCAGCCCAGGATTATCGGCGACGAAATCGAACTCCATTTCCTGAAACCCACCCAGCATCACGACATCCTTCATCACCCCCGTGGTTGGCTTGCTGCCGACCCGCGTCACCTCGAAGCTGTGGCGGTGCAGATGCAACGGATGGATGTCGTCACTGGCATTGCGGAATCGGAGCCGGTACCGGCCACCCTGATGCACCGTGTACATCGGCTTCATCGTCTTCATCGAGAACGCCTCGCCATTGAGCGTCCAGCGATTGAAGCCGTGCGCGGCGCCGTTCTGCTTGAGGATGGTGATCTCCGTCGTCTCGTCGGGCGTCGCTGGTGTGCCGGGCTTGCCGAACAGGGTATAGTCCCAACGAAAGGGTTTCGGTCTGGTCCACTGGGGTTTGCCGCCGTGCCCCGCGTATTCGACGACGATGCCCATGCCGTGCCGGCGATCCTCGTCGGCGAGATCGCCCATCACCCAAACGCCAGCATGATTCATATCGACGATCGCCGAGACGCGCTCGGCGGTGCCGAGCCAGAGCAGCGGCACATTGGCGGGCGTGGGCACCGGATTGCCGTCGAGCGCCACGACACGGAACGCGTGTCCGGGCAGTGCCAGGCCGCGGATTTCCGTTGCGCTCGCATTGAGCACGTGGAACAGCACCCGCTCGCCCTGCTTCACGCGGATAGGCTCGCCTTGGCCTAGCATCTTTCCATTGATGCTGAAGAGCTCGTAGCCGACCTCGAACCCTTTCGGACCCTTGAACTGTTTGTCCGCTTTCGCTCCCATCTCCCGCAGCGCTTTGCCGGCTGCTCCGACGAGGGCGTTCGTCGCCATATCGCCGCCGCGACTGAAGGACGGCTCGAACTCCTTCAACACCAAGAAGACCTCGCGGTCATAGGCGCCAGGATTGCTCGCCGGCTCGATGTAGACCGGTGCGGCCTGACCGTTGTACGTACCGCGGTTGAGATCATTGCCGGCCACGACATGCGTATGCACGAAACGAAGGCCCGCGGGTTTGGGCACAAACGCGATCTGGCGCATGCCACGGGCCGCAACAAAAGGCGAGCCTTCCTCGGCCGCGCCGTCGACATCGCTCGGGATCATCTGCCCATGCCAATGAACCAGCTCGGGCGTGTCCGTGTCGTTATAGATATCCACCACGACCCGCTGGCCTTCCTTGAACCGAATGAGCGGTCCGGGGAATTGGTCGTTATAAAGAGTTGTCGGTACGATGCGCTCGGGCGCGAGTTCGATGAGCCCCGTCCCGATGTGATGAAGTCAATGACCGGCGAGGCTATCAAAGCCTTCGATGAGGCCATCCAGGGGTGGAGATGCGCGTCAGTTCGCGCAAGCTTATTCTGGTTGCGACGGCTGCCACACCGCGCTTGATCATGCTTACGTGGTGATCAAGGTGGTTCCGCGTGCCGGCTAAAGCGACAGCGCCCTAACGTCGGACACTTGTCGATGCATACCCCTCAAGCTAAGCAACTGCGCGTTCAATGAGGATGTCGGTGCCGCCAGCCGGGAGGCTCAATCGCGTGGCTCTCGGCAACGGCGCACCGCCTTGGGGGGATCGGGCACGCCGGAGTTGCGGCGCTGCTTGTGTCCGGGCAATCGCTTGGCGGTCCGACCGCCCGAAGGCCGCCCGGGGGTGTCTATCACTGTCATGATCGATCATCAGGACAAAGCCATGATGGGGATAGTGATGGTTGTCGCATAAACCGAATGAAGGGAGGAAACCGCATGAGCAGCTTCGGCAGGATGCTTTCGGCTATAGGCCTCGGCGTGGCATTCATGCTGTCCGCGTTGGATCAAAAGACCCAAGCGCAACAGCGCGGCCCCGCCAATGCGCCAGCAGGTGGAAACGCGCCATCGTCGATCCCGATGGGCGGCAACAAATCGGTGACGCGTTTCTTCGTCACCAGCAAGGGGCTCGGCAAAGGCGGCGATCTCGGCGGTCTTGCTGGCGCCGATGCGCACTGCCAGGCGCTGGCACAAGCGGAAGGCGCGGGCGACCACACCTGGCGCGCCTATCTCTCGACCGAGGCGACCGCGACCACGCCGGCCGTGAATGCGCGCGACCGCATCGGCGGAGGCCCCTGGTACAACGCGGGCGGCGATCTGATTGCGCCGCATCTCGCTGCACTGCACGGCTCGCAGAGCAAGCTTGCCAAGGACACAGCCGTCACCGAAGTCTCCGACGAGGTGAGTGCGGAGACCCACGAAATCCTGACCGGGTCACGTCCGGACGGCACCGCGTTCGCCAGCAACGCGCAGCGCACCTGCAACAACTGGACCTCGAGCGGCGCCGGAAGTGCTCAGGTCGGCTACTCCGACCGCAAGGGCGCGGGCGATAACCCGAACTCTTGGAACTCCGCGCACCCGACCAGCGGCTGCAGTGAAGAGGCTTTCCGCAAGTCCGGAGGCGCCGGCCTGTTCTACTGCTTCGCAATCGATTAGGTGGCATCATTTCGTGGCGACGGCCAGATCGTCGTGCAAGGCAATGCCTGGCACTTGCCAACGCTTCAGGCCATTCTTACGCTGCCGAGTTCGACGATCGGGTAGCCGTCATGACATGAGAACGCAGATGCCCTCTTGATTCGGTCGAAGGCTATGGACAGTTACAGTCATGCACTTGTTTATCTGCATGGAGGTGCTCTTCGGGCCCAGCGGTCAAGCCTACGCGAGGGCTCGTCGTGCTGCTTGGATTTTCTAGTCTGGTCGGTCGGTGTCGCAATCTTATTCGTCTTTATAGCCGCTGACGCGGCTAAGTCTGGCCCATCCAACGCCTCCGATGCGGTTGCTTTCAACCCCGGACCGGATTGCGCCGGCCCGTCATTCGCTCAACGTTGAAATGAGCTGATTGCGGTGACGAGACGAATCGCGCGCGTCGGTCCGCGGCAGCCAATTCCTTTCAGGAAAGCGCAACTCTACAATCAGTCCGCCGTCCGCCGCGTTTCGCGCCCTTGCGTTGCCGCCGTGCAATGCCATGATCCGTGCGGTGATCGCCAGGCCGAGGCCGACGCCGCCGGTCTCGCGGTCCCGCGAATCCGCGACGCGATAGAAGGCCTCGAAGATTCTGCTTAGATAGTCCTCCGGAACGCCAGGTCCATGGTCGCGGATAGCGACGATTGCGGATCCGTTCGCGGCTCGCATCGAGACTTCCACGTTGCTTCCAACGGGGGTGAAGCGGATCGCGTTGCGAACGACGTTGTCGATGGCCCGGCGCAAAAGCTCGAAGTTGCCGAGCACAACAAGGTCATCCGCCGTTGAATTGCCGATGCGCTTGCCCACCGCGCTCGCCTCGAAATGGGCATCGCTCACCACCTCGTTGACAAGCTCTCGGAGTTCCACGGGCGCGCGCACGAATGTCAGCTCGGTCCCCGAAAGGTGCGATAGCTGCAAGGTTTCGCTGATCAACGCGTTGAGCCGCTCTATATCCCGCTCCATCCGTTTCAATTGAACCCCAAGTCTGCCGTCATTCCGCCGGGCGAGATCAAGAGCGACGCGCAGGCGCGTCAACGGCGAGCGCAGCTCATGCGAGATGTCTCTCAGCAACATCTCCTTCGAAGCAATTTGTGTCTGCAGACCCATCGCCATCTTGTTCATGTCGCGCGCCAGGTCGCCGAGTTCATCGCCGCGACGACAGAATTGCGTGTCCACCCGCGCATCGAGATCGCCGCACGCAAGCGATCGTGCGGCGACCTGCAGCTTGGCCACGGGCGTACTGATGTGCCGGGCGAGCCACCAGCAGATTAGGGCGCTGATCGCAAGGGCAACGAGCAGAAGCGGAATGGTAATCCCGTTGGCGCCAAGCACATCGATCGGCGTTTCCCCAAACCATGCCACCAAGAGCGTAAGAGTGGCGCCGCTCGGTGCGACAATCTTTGGATTGGCCAGAAGATGGCTTCGGTTGAAGCCCGGATAGTGCGCTGCCGTCACCCCGCTAGGAGCCCAATCGTACCCATAAGGCCAGTAGCGAGCATTGCTGGAACCGTCCCCCGGCCTACCATCGAGTGCAAGCCACTGCACAATGTGATCGGGCAAGGGGCGCCCCAGCAGATCGTTACCTGACGCATCGACGACGTAGATGTCGAGGGACGGATGCTCGCTCGCGATGCCTTCAAGCCAAGCCTTCAGTCCGGGGAGGTCGCCATCATGCAGTGCGGCGGTCGCACTATTGAGCATCTCCCTGGGATCGATGTTGCCGAGCGTCGCAATGCGATACCACGCAACGGTAGCGGTTACGGCTATCGCGCCGGCGAGGATCAATATCATGGCCAGCCAGAACGAAACGAAGATCCGGAAGAAAAGTGTATTCATGGCGGCCTCGTGCTGCGCGTCAGCACATAGCCGGCGCCTCGGATGTTACGGATCTCGACGCCGGCGCGCTTGCGCTCACCGAGTTTGCGCCGCAAGTTGCTGATGTGCGTATCGATGCTGCGGTCGCCGGGGTTCGGTTTGCGCCCGAGCACGCGTTGCGTCAGAAGCTCGCGAGATCGCGTTCGGCCGGGCGCGCGCATCAAGAGCTCGAGCACCCGAAACTCAGCTCCAGTCAAGCGCAGTGCATGCCCCTCAACCGAGGCATCCAGGTCAGCGGCGTTTAGTGTCAAGTCGCCGAGGGTGATGTCGAAACTTGCATGCCCGGCGGCATCGACCGTGCGTCGGAGCACGGCCCGCATACGCGCCAATAGCTCCTTCGGATTGAACGGTTTCGGGAGGTAGTCGTCGGCTCCGAGCTCGAAGCCGAGGATGCGGTCGTTGTCCGCTCCTCGCGCCGTGAGCATGATCACCGGCACAGACTGGGTCCGGCGCAGCGTTCGCAAAACATCGAAACCATTCAGCGAGGGCAGCATCACGTCGAGGATAACGAGGGCAAAACTCTCCTTCTCGGCGAGCTTGAGCGCCGAACTACCATCGCATGCGGTGATCACGCTGAATGCCTCGGTCGACAGATATTCGGTTAACATCTGACCGAGTTCGAAATCGTCATCGACGAGCAAGACCGATGTAGGGGCCATATCGACAGGATCGAATATTTCCTTCGCAGCATGCGCCGCAAACGAAGCTGAGGCGGGTGCCGCGGGATCGCCTCGAACCCGACGACACTGGAAAAAATTCTGAACGATTGATCCGCGTCTCGCAAGGGGATGGTCCCTCCGGGCCGTAGTGGCCGGGCCGCGGTTACTGGGAGCTGGTGAAACCCGGCTGTATCGATCCTCTTGACAAATCTTCACTGTTCGTCGCGCCGATCCTGGCTATAGTGAAATGTGTGGGGCGAGTCGGACCGGATGTTTCGGTTGGCTCGGCGAGCGGAAATGACGTCGCGCAGACCGTCACGCTGCGCAGTGGTCCGGGCCTAGCCTGCTCCGCGAGTGACGTCGGAGTCGCGGAAGGGGGTGCCCCATGGATCTCGTTTCCGTTGCGCTGCGACGGCCATTGACGGTCTTGGTGCTGGTCATTGCCGTTGTCCTTACCGGCCTGCTTGCAGTCCAGCGCATGTCTCGCGACATCTTTCCCGATCTCGGCGTACCGGTCATCTATGTCGCCCAGCCATATGGCGGCATGGATCCCGGACAGATGGAAGGATTTATCGTCAATTACTACGAGTATCACTTTCTTTACATCAACGGCATCGAGCACGTCGAATCAAAATCCATCCAGGGCGCCGCCCTTATCAAGCTGCAGTTCCATCCCGGCACTAACATGGCGGCCGCGATGGCCGAGACGGTATCTTACGTCAACCGCGCACATGCCTTTATGCCGACCGGGACCGTTCCGCCGTTCGTGACGCGGTTTGATGCCGGCAGTGTCCCGGTCGGCGACCTCGTTTTCACGGACGAGACCGGCAAGCTTGGCCTAAAGGATCTTCAGGATGCCGCGCTGTTCAAGGTGCGGCCCTTGTTTGCGACCTTGCCGGGCGTCTCGGCGCCGCCGCCGTTTGGCGGCGCGCCACGCGCGATTGTGGTCAGTGCTGATCCGGATCGGTTGCGTGCCTACAACATGTCTCCCGACGAGGTGGTTGCGGCGCTTACCAAGGGTAACACCATCAGTCCCTCGGGGAATGTCCGCTTCGGCGATATGATTCCCATGGTGCCAGTGAATTCGGTGGTCAGCGGTATTCGCGCGCTCGGCGACGTGCCCATCCGCTCTGACGGAACTCGCTCGATCTTCATCCGCGATATCGGCACTGTGGAAGACGCTGCCGATATCGATACCGGCTATGCGCTGGTGAACGGAC